>JAKUTH010000047.1 GCA_022448085.1 Pseudomonadales bacterium
AAAATGAGTTTGCGAGCTTCCGTGACGGGCCAGATTGTTTTGGAAGATGTCCTTGTTCCAGAAGATAACCTGCTACCCAATGCCGAAGGACTCGGCGGACCGTTTGGTTGTCTCAATCGGGCGCGATATGGCATCGCGTGGGGGTCAATGGGTGCAGCCGAATATTGTTGGCACGCCGCGCGAACGTATACGCTTGAACGGGAACAATTTGGGCGGCCACTCGCGGCCAATCAACTAATCCAAAAAAAGCTGGTCGATATGCAAACCGAAATCGCATTAGGACTGCAAGGCTGTATCCGGATCGGTCGTTTGATGGATGAGGATCGTTTGCCAGTTGAAGATATTTCGATGATGAAACGAAATAATTGTGGTAAGGCGCTCGATATCGCGCGTATGTCACGAGATATGCACGGCGGTAACGGCATATCCGACGAATTCCACGTCATTCGGCACGTGATGAATCTCGAGACCGTCAATACCTACGAAGGTACGCATGACATCCACGCGTTGATTCTCGGTCGCGCGCAAACGGGTATCCAAGCGTTTAACTGAGACGTTTATTTCTAACATGGTTCTGAACGACGGTGAGCGACTGGCCCTGGATCAAGTCGCACCGCAACCGTTTCGGTCGAATTGCCGACGGTGCCCTCGGTTGGCCGACCACCTGGATAGTGTCCGTCTGGAGATGCCTGAATACCATTGCGCGCCCGTTGCGACGTGGGGCGCTCGGCGGGCACGTGTTCTCATCGTGGGTCTAGCCCCAGGTCTTCACGGCGCCAACCGCACCGGGCGTCCCTTCACGGGCGACGCGTCAGGACGTTTGCTTTTTAGTGTGCTCGCGGCGACTGGTTTTGCGCGTCAAACGGGCACATCAATTCGTCTTCGCGGTTGTAGAATCACCAATGCAGTACGTTGTTTACCGCCGCAAAATCGACCCACCGGCACCGAGCTCTCCCGTTGTCGCACGTACTTGGCTCATGATCTCGACACGTTATGGTCGCGAGCCGTCAGGGCCAATCGATGTGTTGTCGCGCTCGGCGCCATGGCGTACGCAAGCGTGTCACGACTCTTAGACGTCCAGCAACCATTCGAGCATGGCGCTTCGATCGATGTAGTGGATCGTCTTCGGCTCATCGCGAGCTTCCACCCTAGTCGCCTCAACGTGAACACGGGCCGCATCACGCGGGCGATGTTGACAACTATTTTTCGCGAAGTCCGTGACTACGTCGACGATAGTCCTCATGCGGACGGTGCATCGGTTGGGGGTTAGCGCTTATAGTCCAGCGCATGGTGGACCAATCAAACTTTGACTCCGAAACGTTCCTGCCATCGTTGACACGTCGACCCGGTGTGTACCGCATGCTCGACAGCGAAGGCGATGTCCTCTACGTCGGCAAAGCGCGCAATCTTCGGAATCGAGTTACCAGTTACTTCCGTGCGTCCGGCTTGGCCACTAAGACCATCGCACTGATGAACAAGGTGGATGATATTCAGGTCACGGTGACGGCTAGCGAAACGGAAGCGCTGCTGCTCGAACAAAGTTTGATCAAAGCGGATCGACCTATATACAACGTTTTGTTTAGGGACGACAAATCGTATCCATACATATGCTTGACGGAACATACTTTTCCTCGGCTCGCGCTGCATCGTGGGACAAAGCAACAAGTTGGCAGATACTTCGGGCCTTACCCAAGTGCAGGAGCGGTACGTGAAAGTATTCAGGTACTCCAAAAGCTATTCCAATTGCGATCTTGTGAAGACGGCTTTTACAAAAATCGATCAAGACCCTGCCTGCAGCATCAAATCGGTAGATGCAGTGCACCATGCGTCGGACGTGTGGAGTCCGAAGATTACGCCGCGGACGTGGGTCTCGCGCAGATGTTTTTGGAGGGTCGTAGCAGAGCTGTGCTTCAAGAGCTTAAGCAACGCATGGAGTCTGCCTCCAAGGCACGTGAATTTGAGCACGCGGCAAGATACCGCGATCAGATTGCTCAATTGCGGCGTATTCAAGAGAATCAATATGTCCATGGCGAATCGGGGGAGGTGGATGTTTTCGCCCTTGCTCAGGATTCTTCGTATACGTGCGTCCAAGGTTTATTCATTCGAGGTGGACGCGTCATAGGCCAGCGTACGTGGTATCCGAAAAATGAACTCGATACCCCCCCGGGGGCGCTTTTGAGCTCGTTCGTTTCTCAATATTACTTAGCGAGCGAAGGGCGAGTTATACCGAAACTTGTGTTGACATCGATTCCTTTGGATGAGGAGGAATTGGTTGAGTCTGTCTTGGCAGGGCGGTCTGGGCGAAAAGTGTCGGTTAGGTCAAAAGTTCGAGCGCAGCGCGCGCGTTGGCTTGAAATGGCGCGCGATAATGCTGCACTTTCGCTGACATCGTATGTAGCGGAAAGGCGTAACGTTTTTTCGCGCTTTGTGGATCTTCAGGAACTTCTTGAACTTGAGGATATGCCCAAGCGTCTGGAATGTTTTGATATTAGTCATACGTCCGGTGAGGCGACGGTAGCATCTTGCGTCGTCTTTGATACCAACGGCCCTTTGAAGTCCGATTACCGACGTTTCAATATCGAGGGTGTGACCGCGGGCGATGATTACGCGGCGATGGAACAAGCACTTCGACGCCGATATCGGCGTCTCAAGGAAGGCGAAGCGGTCTTACCAGATCTTTTGGTTATCGATGGTGGCCAAGGACAACTCGGAAAAGCCGCCGGCGTGCTGAGTGAGTTGCAAGTGGATGACATCGGACTGATTGGCGTCGCGAAAGGACCAACACGTAAGGCTGGGTTAGAAAAGATCCTACTGTATGGCCAGGGAGAGTTATCGGTTCCGGCTACCAGTGGTTCGATGCATCTATTGCAACACATTCGCGACGAAGCTCACCGGTTTGCGATCACCGGACATCGTGGACGCCGGGCAAAAAACCGGCGTCGATCTGCACTGGATGGCATAGCTGGGATCGGACCTAAACGCAAACGCGAATTGATGGCATATTTCGGTTCGCTTGCTACGATTAAGGGCGCGAGCTCGGAGGAAATCGCGAAAGTTCCAGGGATAAGTCAAAAACTCGCGGACGACATATATGGAGCACTTCATGCCGCGTGAGTCGTTTCCGGTGACATTACCAAATACTTTAACGCTGGTGCGTATCGCTCTCATCCCAGTGTTCGTTTTGACCTACATATTTTTTACGGATGACATGCTATGGGTCTCGGCGGTTTTGTTTGCGTGCGCCGCTTTTACCGATTGGCTAGACGGATTTCTCGCTCGGCAACTAGGGCAAGGCACCGCGTTTGGGGCGTTCCTTGACCCGGTAGCCGATAAACTCATTGTGGTGACCGCATTGGTTCTTTTGATCGAGAGTCATTCGAATCTTGTGATGACCCTTCCGGGACTTATCATCGTTGGTCGAGAAATAATCATTTCCGCGCTGCGCGAATGGATGGCGGAGATGAACCGCCGTGGCTTGGTCGATGTGTCTTGGCTTGGGAAAATCAAGACCGGCGTGCAGATGATCGCTATCGTTGTGCTTTTAGCAAACCCGCCTTCACTGGCAATTCCGTGGGTGGTCGTTGGAATGTTGCTTCTTTACGTCGCGGCATTAATGACGCTGTGGTCGATGTTTTTGTATTTAAAGGCAGCGTGGCCGACGTTACGGGATGGATTGTATGAACAGGAAACATCCGCGGTTGTCGAAGAGGAGGACGATTCGGCTTGATCACGAGGAGCGTGATAAGATCGCCTGCTGCCTTGTACTGTGCGCTTTTTGTCCGAAGTGCACTGTGAACGGCTAAAAGGCTGGGTGGCAGAGTGGTTATGCAGCGGACTGCAACTCCGTGTACGCCGGTTCGATTCCGACTCCAGCCTCCAAATACAAAAATGCGTGCCCCCGGTTGTTCGACACATCGGTTCGGTGCACCCAATGGTAGCCAGCCTAAACGGTGCAAATCAGCAAGGAGGATCAATGCGTAACGGATGGTGTAACAAAGTGGGTAAATTTACAGGTTCGCTTGTTGCACTGGTGACTTTGACAGCATTCGCTACGGAAGACCCCAGGGAGATTACGAGCGTTGAAGGTATCAGTGAATACCGTTTGAAGAACGGTCTCCAAGTGATCCTGTTTCCGGATCCAAGCAAACCCACCGTTACGGTCAACATGACCTACCTCGTTGGTTCGAGGCACGAGGCGTATGGCGAAACCGGGATGGCCCATTTGCTAGAGCACTTAGTTTTTAAAGGTACACCCCGTCATCCGAATATCCCGCAGGAGCTGACTGAACGGGGTGCGTCGCCGAATGGAACCACCTCATTGGACCGAACAAATTATTTTGAAACATTTCCAGCGACGCTCGAAAACCTCGAGTGGGCTCTTGATCTCGAATCCGATCGAATGATCAATAGTTTTATTTCCGCGGAAGATCTCGAGTCCGAAATGACCGTGGTGCGCAACGAGATGGAATCGGGCGAAAACAACCCGTTCCGGATTTTGTATCAGCGCACCATGTCCATGGCCTATCTCTGGCACAACTACGGCAAATCGACAATCGGCGCACGTAGTGATGTTGAAGGCGTGCCCATTGATCGTTTAAAGGCCTTCTATCGTAAGTATTATCAGCCGGACAACGCTGTATTGGTGATGGCGGGAAAGTTCGAGCCGAAGTTCGCACTCGAGAAAATTGTTGAGAAATTTGGAGTGATTCCTGCACCGGATCGTTCGGGGCGAAATAGAATTTACCCCACCTATACCCGAGATCCGGTTCAGGACGGGGAACGTTCCATCACGTTGCGCCGGGTAGGGGATGTCCAATATGCCATGGTCATTCATCACATACCGCCGGGTGCACACGAAGATCTGGCGGCGTTGGATATCCTGGGCCACGTGCTCGATAACGCAACCTCAGGTCGACTGCACAAGGCGTTGGTTGAGACGGAAAAAGCCGTATCGGTCGCGTCGTACGCGTATCAATTCCGTGAATCCGGGCCCATGCTGACGTACGCACAAGTTCGCAAAGATGGGTCGCTCGGCGACGTCTGGGAAACTATGCAAGCTGTGATTTACGGTACAGCAACTGAAGAGTTGGTGACGGATTCCGAGGTTGAGCGTGCACGTGCGTTTTATCTAAAGAACATCGAACTCGGTTTCAATTCGTCCCAGAACATCGCGCTACAACTCAGCAACTGGGTGGCGATGGGAGACTGGCGGCTGTTTTTCTTGCACCGCGACCGATTGGCCACAGTTACGACAGACGATGTTCGTCGGGTTGCAGCGACTTATCTGAAACCCCAGAACAGTACCGTCGGTTTTTTTGTCCCGACAGATAAACCGGATCGGGTCGAGATTCCAGAAGTTCCGGACACCGCATCGATGTTGGCAGGATACCGGGGTAGAGATGCCGTCAAGAGTGGTGAGGCGTTTGATACATCCTTGCCGAACATCGATGCGCGCACGCGAAGGGCCACGTTCGACAATGGATTCAAATTAGCGATGCTACCCAAGGAAACTAGGGGCGCGAACGTTGTCGTTTCGTTGGCACTGCTGTTCGGGTCAGAGCCGACGCTACGAGACCACGTCACGCGCGGGGAGATAGCTGGAAGCATGTTGATGCGCGGTACTGAGCGTCTCGATCGTCAACAGTTAATCGATGAAATGAATCGGTTAAAAACTCGCGGTGGAGTGAGTGGTGGCGTCTACTCAGCTGGAGGAAGTCTGCAGACAACCCGTGAAAATTTGCCTAAGGTCATCGAGCTTATAGGTGAAATCCTGAAAACGCCGGCGTTCGACGCTGGCCAATTCATGGAGCTGAAACAACAAACGCTCGCCGGTTACGAGCAGAATCGCTCAGATCCGCGAGCTTTGGGTGCTCTTGCGTTAACCAGGGTTCTCAATCCGTTGGAGCGCGACCATCCGCTCTATGCGAGTTCGTTTGAGGAAGCCATCGCGGATACGGAAGCCGTGGAATTAGAGGAAGTCGTCGAGTTTCACGAATCTTTATATGGCGCCAGTAATGGACGAATGGCGATCGTTGGCGATTTTGACCCGGCTGAGATTGAGCCTTTGGTACGGACCGTATTTGGGAATTGGGATTCTCCTCAAGCGTTCATGAGAATTGCTAATCCCTTCCAAGATGTAGACCAGACAAAAATCGTTATTAATACGGTGGATAAGCCCAATGCGTACTTTGCGGCGGGGATAGGGCTTCCAATCAGAGACGATGACGCGGATTATCCGGCGTTAGTGCTTGCCAACTTTATGCTCGGGGGCGGCTTCTTGAGCTCTCGTTTAGCGACACGCCTGCGACAAAACGAAGGCTTGAGCTATGGCGTGGCTTCACAATTTTCTGCACACCCAATCGATCTATCTGGTTTATTTAGAGCGTACGCGATCTATGCCCCGGAAAACGCAGACAAACTGGAAACCGCGTTTATCGAGGAGATCGAGCGGGCGGTGAAAGAGGGCTTCACAGACGATGAAGTCTCCGACGCCAAGTCGGGCTATGTTCAGTACCGAAATAACATGCGCTCGAATGACTCCACCCTAGCGTCGCTGCTCTCCCAAAATCTATACCTCGATCGAACCATGGCATGGACGGAGGATCTGGAGAAGAAAATCGGTGATTTGACGCCTCAAGAAATAAAATCCGCACTACAAAGGCACATCGTTCCAGGTCGGATTTCCATCGTTATCGCCGGCGATTTCGACGAATAATTCAGCCGATTCCTAGACGTTGGAACTGTTCATCGGGTGCGTTGACAGCTCGCATACCTTCATTCAAAAGTTCCAACATATCTTTTTCGTCCTGCTTGCCCAGCCGATTTTCGTCCTCGTTAGGATCGATGTTGATGTCATAAAGATGATGTTCGCCAACTCTCGGATGGACCCAATATGGCAACAAATCGCCAGCTTGAAACGTTTGCCGGATCACCGGGATATTAGCCCCCGGCATAAAATCCAACACCGCACGATCATCGGGCATCGGCCACGGCGGATTGATTCTCTTGATGGGCATTGTCGACCAGCGGTTGGACCAAAGTGACAATGGGAAGCCGTCATCGACGGGTGCACGCGCGTATTTTCGGTGGCCGTCGTACACCTGTACCCAGTTACCGAAAATGCCGCCCAACGCCCATTCCCGCACGCTTTCTTGTTGACCTGATAAAAGTGGCAGCAATGAAACGCCGTGGGTGTCGTGTTGCATCGTGACATCAAATAGATCGCACAAGGTGGCGTTGATATCCACATTGGTGGACAGCGCATTAACTTCACATGAGTCGATGCCTGGGTACGCAATATAGAGTGGTGTGTGACCCAGCGGTTCGTATTGAGGTACGCCGGGCTTACCCCAGATATCTTTTTCACCGAGGTAGTGACCGTGATCCGTACATAAAATGACCATGGTGTCGTCCCACAGATCATTTTTATCGATGGTATCCAGGACTTTTCCGAACCAATGATCGATCATCGATAACTTGGAACCGTAATTGCACCGAATGTGCTGTCCCTCGCGTTCGGTGATCACGCCGCGTTCAACATTGCGGACGCCGTAAGGAGGCCAGATCAACTGCTCGCCTTTCCATGTTTCGTCATAGCAATTTACCCAAGGTGCGGGCGTGTCGAAGGGTTCGTGGGGATCGAATTCATCGACGTAGACTAGAAACTGATCGTGATGATTGGCGTTATCGTTAAGCCAGTTCGCGGTTGCATTCATGGTTTTCGGCCCGGGAAAATCTAGTTCCGACCGGAACCAGGTTCGCGATTCGTCATAGTGGGCGGGCCGTTTTGAGGCAGGTAGTGCCGGGGCGCCCATCCAAGAGGGATCCGGTCGAGATTTCCAGGGATCCCCTTCATGACCTCGCAGATATTCCCATGCATAAAAGTCCGTGTGGTAATTCTCGCCGCCGGTCTCGAAGAGATGGGGATGATCGGTAAAGAGCATCGTGGTGACGTTTTTTTCGCGTAGATGTGCCGTGATCGGAGCTTCCCATAATTCGATTGACCCCCATGGCTTCCAGAGGAAGTCGAGGGCACCGCAGAGGATGTCGTGCCTCGCCGGCATACAGGGCAACGAGCCCGTGAAGTGACGATTAAAACGCACGGCGCGTTCGGCGAAACGATCAATGTTAGGTGTTTCGAATTCGGTTCCGCCGTAATTACCGATCATGTGGCGATTCAAACTGTCCAATAAAACGACAATGGCATTCTTGGCTTTCTTCATGTGGATTCTCTTGTGATCGTCGAAGGCGTTTTTCTAACAATGGGCGTAACGGGCTAACTAAGTAAATAGTGCCGAAACACTCTCTCCCGTATGAATCGCATGGATCGCGTCCGCAAACAGGTGCGCAACGGACACAACTTCAATCTTGTCGCTTGCCGTTCCCTCGGGCAGCGGAATCGTGTCGGTCACGACTAAACGCTCGATAGGCGAATCTTCGATACGCCGGATAGCGTTACCAGACAGTACGGGATGGACGGCTGCAGCTTCGATCCGAGTAGCCCCGTGTGCGCCAATAAATCGCGCGGCTTCGATCATGGTGCCACCACTGGCGATCTCATCGTCAATGATGAGCCCATTTTTGCCGTGGACGTCTCCGATCAGGGCGACGGCTTCTGCGTTCTCCGAATCATCCACTCGTCTTTTATCCACAACGGCAATGGGAAGGTTCAATCGATTGGCATAGTCACCTAAATCTTTCGCTTCGCTGACATCACCGGCGACTAGCACACTGTTCTCCATGGCCGTTGTCTCGCGAAGTCGATCACATACGACGGGCGTCGCGTTGAGTTGGTCGACGGGAATACGAAAGAAGCCCCCAACCTGCGGCGAGTGTAGATTCATGGTCAAAACCCGATCTGCGCCCGCAGTTTCGAGAAGGTCTGCCATCAACCGTGCAGTGATGGATATGCGCGGGCGGTCTTTCTTGTCCGAGCGGGCGTATGGAAAGTAAGGTAGTACTGCCGTTACTCGGCGGGCCGATGCATGTTTTAGAGCATCGATGATGATCAATAACTCGACGAGGAAATCGGAGACTGGCGGACATGACGTCTGTATAACAAAAACATCTGATTCGCGAACGTTCTCGAGACTTTGAAACAGAATATTTTCATTGCCGAATCGGATGATCTCCGTGGCGCTCAGGGGTACCCCGAGATGGTTGCTGATATCTTGCGCAAGGGCAGGGTGCGAGGTCCCAGCGATGATCTTGATATCATTTGCCATGTCGTTACGATCTCTGGTGCCGGGGCGCCATTATCTTCACATTACAGGTTCAGGTAAAAGGCGAAACAGTTTTTGGCGTGGACATCGACGCGGAGACACGGTGTGGGCATTACCACACGGGCCTTGACGTCGTTGCCATCCGGTTCTATTGCTGTAGACGCTGGTACGCGTGTCACGATTGCCATATAGCCCTGGCGGACCATGCGCCGGATGTCTGGCCACGCGGGGTTTGGGCGGAACATGCGATACTCTGTGGCGTCTGTGGCCATCAGCTTACCGTGCACCAATACTTGGCGGGCGATTCCGCCTGCCCGTCATGTTCCGCTCACTTTAATCCGGGATGTCAACTGCACCATCATCTTTACTTCGAGTCCGGGAATTGAGTACCCGGCTTGCCATCGATATCGGCGGCACGTTTACTGATGTTGTTTTACAGCGAGGAACAGAACGATTTACTACGAAGGTATTAACAACTCACGTCGATCCAACCGACGGCGCATTGACTGGTGTCGGGACGGTATTGGATCAATCGAACACCAAACCCAGTTCGATCGAATTGGTGGTGCACGGAACGACGCTTGCCACGAATGCGCTGATCCAGCGTTGTGGGGCTAAAACCGCGCTACTGACCACCGCGGGTCACCGCGACGTGATCGAGATGGCGTTCGAAAATCGCTTCGACCAATACGACCTAAATATTGACCGCGCGCAGCCGCTGGTATCACGCTCGTTGCGCATTCCTATCGCTGAGAGGATTAATGCAGCAGGTGAGGTACTCACCCCGTTGGACTTAACGACGGTTGATGCAGCGCTCGACGTCGTTGAACGCGCACGAATCGAGAGCGTTGCAATCGGGTTCTTGCACTCGTATGCGAACTCTAAACACGAAGAGTTGGTCGCTGCCAGGTTAAGTGAACGCTTTCAGGATGTCGCCGTAACACTGTCGTCTTCAGTCTGTCCGGAGATCCGTGAATACGAAAGGTTTTCAACAGCTTGTGCTAACGCCTACGTACTTCCAATGATGGCGCGTTATTTGATTCAGCTTGAAAAACGATTGATCGGATTGGGAATTAAGTGTCCGATGCTAATGATGACGTCGGGTGGGGGATTGACGACTTTTGAGACAGCAGCACGCTTTCCGATTCGATTGGTAGAATCAGGTCCGGCTGGCGGAGCCATTCTAGCTAGCCAAATTGCGGCAGAAGTTGGCCTCGACGAGGTCATATCGTTCGACATGGGCGGCACGACGGCCAAGATTTGTTTAATCGATGCTGCCAAACCGCAATTTTCTCGGGCGTTCGAAGTCGATCGGCGATACCGATTTAAGAAAGGTAGTGGTCTACCTGTTAGGATACCTGTCATTGAAATGGTGGAAATAGGCGCTGGTGGCGGTTCAATTGCCTCGGTCGACAATTTGAATCGTGTGCGAGTAGGTCCGAAAAGTGCTGGCTCCGAGCCAGGACCTGCTTGTTATGGAATGGGAGGCCAGCAAGCGACCGTGACGGATGCTGACGTCGTCATGGGTCGGATGGATGAAGATCGGTTTGCGTCAGGACAGATACACCTTGATGTCGAAGCGGCAGCTGTCGCAGTGAAAAAATCGGTCGGTGATGCCCTTGGCTTCGATCTACATCGTGCTGCCTTTGCGATTTCCGAAGTCGTTGACGAAAACATGGCGACAGCTGCCCGCGGTCATGCGAGTGAGTGGGGCAAAGCCCTAATAGGCAGAACGTTGATCGCGTTTGGTGGTGCGGCCCCGTTGCATGCAGCGCGGCTAGCCTTGAAGCTTGGGATTGACCGTGTACTCGTCCCACCGGCTGCGAGCGTAGGCTCGGCGATTGGTTTCTTGATTGCGCCGATATCGTATGAAGTTGTTCGAAGCCGTTACATGAGGTTGTCGGCATTCGACGAAAAGCTTATTGACGCCGTCATGGCGGAAATGCGCGAGGAAGCAACGACCGTCGTTAGCTCTGCTGCACAAGGACGACGTGTTACCGAGATCGCGAGGGCCTATATGCGCTATATCGGCCAGGGCTACGAAATCTCCGTTGAATTTGATCCCAACTTTACGAAAAATCAATTAATCGAAGCGTTCGAAGGATCGTATGCAGAGTTGTACGGGCGAATCATTCCTGGTCTCGATGTCGAGGTATTGAGCTGGACGTTAAATTTGACTACAGCGCAAGAACAAGCGGTCCCCGTCGACGAAACGTTGCCGCGCTCTTCCAACGACAAGGATTATCCAACGCGGCTGATCATGGATGATGGAAACCTGGTTCCGACTCAACAGGTTTTTCGTGACCAACTACCTAAACACGAGCGACTCGAGGGACCTATGCTCATCATCGAGGATCAGACAACGACGGTCGTTCCATCTCGCTTCGCGGTGCACGTCAATGCGCGTGGTGATTTAGTGATAGAAAAGGCTGAGTGATGAAAGCGCTTGATGCCCTCCGGCTGCAGCTCGTTTGGGACCGGCTATTGGCCATCGTTGAAGAGCAAGCGCAGACTCTCATGCGCACGGCTTTTTCGACCGTTGTTCGTGAAGCAGGGGACCTTTCTGCTGGCGTTTTCGATACTGAAGGTTCGATGCTAGCCCAAGCGATCACGGGAACACCGGGCCACGTTAATGCAATGGCGCGTTCTGTTAGCCATTTCCTCAAGCGCTACCCCTTGCCGAACATGAATGAGGGTGACGTGTTTCTCACCAATGATCCATGGTTGGCGACGGGTCATCTCAATGACTTCACCGTGGTAACGCCTGTCTATTATAGAGAACGGCCAGTCGCGCTTTTTGCCTCGACGAGCCACATCGCTGATGTGGGCGGTCGCGGATTTGGTCCGGATGCCAATGACGTGTTTGAGGAAGGCATCAATATTCCGATCATGGCCCTCTTCAATGCCGGTGTTCGAAACGAAACCTTGATGGAGATCATTGCCGCCAATGTTAGAGACCCTGTCGTTGCGGAGGGAGATCTCTACTCGCTTACCGCGTGTAACGAGACCGGTGGTAGGGATTTACAGTCGATGATGACCGCACACGAATTGGAATCGTTGGACGAAATAGCAAGTTACGTCTTAGCCACCTCGCGTGCCGCGATGGAGCATGAAATTAATGCGCTTCCAACCGGGATCTATGAAAACTCGATGGACGTAGATGGGTACGACGTTCCGGTCCACATAGAGTGCGCGATGCATGTTGACAAGGATCGCATTTTGATCGATTTCAGCGGGTCGTCGCCGACTTCTCGGTATGGGATTAATGTGCCTGTCAATTACACGGAGGCATACGCTTCGTTCGGCGTACGCTGTCTCGTGGGCAACAGCATTCCTAACAATGCGGGCTCACTCGGGACCATTCGGGTCGCGGCCCCGGAAGGCAGTATCCTAAACGCGATGCCGCCGTGCGCAGTCTCTGCGAGACACGCGCTTGGACAAATGCTGCCTGATGTGATCATGGGGTGTCTTGAGCAGATCATGCCTGAGTCTGTTGCTGCCGAGGGCGCTTCATGTATTTGGAATCCAGTGTTGATGAATGCCCGGCAAACGGGCGAGGACGTCGCGGACACTCCGTTTGTGATCAATCCGATATATAACGGAGGCACGGGCGCGCGCTTTATGAAGGATGGTCTTTCGACCACCGCCTTTCCCTCGGGTGTACGGACGACGCCAACTGAAATTAATGAAGTGACGTCGCCGTTGATCTTTGAGCGAAGAGAATTCTGCCAGGATTCAGGCGGCCGCGGTCGGCATAGGGGTGGCTTAGGCCAGATTGTTGAGATTCGACATGGTCGGGATAATTCATTTTTTGTTTCCAAGATGTTTGACCGTATCGAGCACCCCGCACGAGGACGAGCGGGTGGTGGAAATGGTCGTCCCGGCAAGGTCTATATAAAAAATGGAACTCCGTTAAGGGGTAAAGGAAAAGATCTCGTACCTGCGGGAGCTACACTCGTTCTCGAAACCCCTGGGGGCGGGGGTTTTGGCAATCCATCGGAACGTAATGAGAACGACATCAGGCGCGACGTAGAAGATGGTTTTGTTTCCGGAAGCTCATAACAAAGCCGATGTGGTTTCTCCGTAGCGGCCGAGCGTGGAGGAATTCTGTTGAATCTTGATAAATGGGTTAACTCGGGCCCCGTTGAAAAGCCGGCGTTCAATGCCACGAACGAGCGTAGTGCTGCATACGGGTTTTTGACATTCCTAGGCAACGAAGGTTAGGTTTGGCGCCATGAAATTTATTACATACTTTTTCAGCGTTTTCGTTCTGTGTTGTTATTCATTTGGCGCGCCCGAGGAAGAAGAAGATCGTGTTTATGAGAGGTTCTATGACAACGGTCAATTGCAAATCCGAGGCATGTACATCGCGGGGGAAATGGAAGGCGTTTGGGAAGACTTTTACGAAAACGGACAGTTGCGGACACGGGGAACCTATTTAGTCGGAAGAAAAACTGGGCCATGGGAGTCGTTCTACTCGAATGGTCAGATGCAAGGAAAAGGAACGCTGCAAGCGGGGAGGCAGCAGGGTCTAGAAGAGAGATACTACGAAAGTGGCCAGTTGCTTTCGCGAGGGGCGTTTAAACACGGTCAGTTCGACGGCCTCTGGGAGGCGTTTTACTCCAATGGCAAGTTGATAAGCCGAACGACTTATCGAGATGGGAAACAAGCCGGTTCAGCGGAATACTTCGATCTTGTTCCGATATCTTTTTCTAGTGCTGATAGCGATACATACGTGGTGACTGCTGAATCGCTCAACGTCCGGTCTAGTCCCGGCGGCGCCGTCGTGCGCGCTTTGGCTCGGGGCGAGAGCGTGACGGTGAGTTCGACAGAAGGTGAGTGGTCGCAGTTAAGCGACGGGAACTGGGTCGCCTCAAGTTTTATCACTAAAGTACGGTAGCGCCGTCAATTACGTCGAATCCATTTTATTTTTGGCGTAAATAACGCCTCGAAAGGCCGTTGAACGCGACGGTAAACCCACGTCTACTGGTGATGGGGCCATTTATTAGAGAAAGTGGTCTTGCTATTCATTAGTTATTGGAGAACCAAAGATCAATCGATTTTGGTCTAGATCTTCAATGACGAAGTCTCTGAGTCCGTAATTTGGTCCATCGGTAATGCGACGGACAATCGTTGCCCCCCTCTCATTAAATTCTTTGAAGAGTGGGTCCACATCGTCAACGTAAATATAAACGTCCGACTCAATGCGCTCTCTATCGTCTGGGTAGAGCTCTCGGCGTCTAATTTGGATATGAAGATTAATGTTATCCCTGGTGATGATCGCGTAGACCCCAGGGTTCTCGTGGCCCTCGGGCCTGAAAATACCGTTAGGATTCTGGAAACCTAGTTGCTCGCAGTAATACTCGACCGAGTTGGCGACGTTTTTAGATCCTAGAACCGGGGCGATTGACCAAACCATTGGTAATCTCTTCAGTATTAGCGCCTATCGAGCCTACTACATTATTCGGATCTTCCTTGGCGGGTTAAATCTCGCGCGTCAGAGTGGATCAACTATCCGCGCTGATCGTTCCTAGCTTGGGGCACGCTTGATATAGTTCTGATCATCCCGAATGCTCGCCCAGTAAAAAGCATTGACGAATACGAGAATGATTGCAGGTCAAGAGAAATATTTGAGTCTATCCACTCGAAAGAGGGACGGCAGTTTCGTCAACACGCCCGTGTGGTTTGCCCGGGAACACGACACAAGCAATTACTACGTCTTCTCTTTGAAGAGTGGGAAAAAAGCAGGGAAAGTGAAACGAATAAGAAATTTCCCGGACGTCAAGGTCGCCACGTGTACTGCCTCGGGTCGACTAACAGGTGACTGGAGTGATGCGAATGCGGAGCTAATTGATGAATCCGAACAGGTTGAATTCGCCTATTCACTCTTGCGGAAGAAATACGGATTTAGTCTTCGAATCGGCGATTTCTTTTCCCGAATGGTTGGAAATTATTATCGAAGACAAATAATCAAGGTTGTAATAGCCGAACGGGAGTTTATGGAGTCACCGTGAAGAATGATGTGACGATAGATCATCCGGGAACGCATCGGTTTCGGACACCCAATTTTTTTGTATTTATATCGATACAACAAAAATATCTTTTGACAATTCTTACGGACGCTTTATAGTCCGCGCCTCGCCGATTTGAACCAGATTGCGGGCGTGTAACAAATACAGCTAGAACGGTTGAGAGAGCTGCGAAACCTGGCAGCTCCCTCATGGTTTATTGATTCACATTAACTCGCGAGTGTGTAGCACGTGGTTGGCTGCGTATTCGCCAATTGAGGAAAAAAATGAAACACATACTCGCCATCGTGTTGGCGGGACTGACGGTCCAGGCTGGCTTCGCCGGCGAAGCCACGAAAGCAATTGAGAAACCCGGGCATCCTGACGTTTCGTTAGAAGTCTTCGTGCAATCAACGGGATCCGGTCACGAAAAAATCGACCAAGATCCATCGTTTTTCGCGCGAGGTAAGCGCCTTACCGAACAGACGTTGAAGTCGATCGCATTCAAGCTGTATCCGTATTCACGGCATGAAGATTGGATGAAAAAAGAGATGGTGCGGGTCGGGGATGGGCTAGATGACACCGTAACGACGCACGGGACCACGTTGCTCGATTCGGGCGAGGCCGATATGAAGGCGTGCATTGAATGCACAAGCGATGCATCTGCCGATGTTCGTGATGCGACTAAAAACATCGCCAACGTCGCAGCTGAAATGCTTGCGGTTCAGCTGGTTGACTTGAATCGCCTGCTTAGCGTTAACGCTCCTGTCAGTGGCGATGACATTGAAATACGTCGTTGGCTTGGAGAACGATCGATGGGCCGCCGGATCCAAAGGTAAGGTTCGAAGTTGAGTTTCGGTTATGGGCTCGCAGACATTTCAAATCCTCTCCCCGCGTCTGTGAGCCCTTCTTTTTTTGGGGCAGTTCAAAGCGATAATGTGGGGTGGTACTTAAGGTTTGCTAATCAGCCGTCGAGCCTTCTCGACGTTAGTGCCGCCTATGTTTCAGGATTTTTGCCATCGATTCTTCGTAGAACTGACTCTTCTCGGCACCACAACCTGGACACATAAAATCGTCGGGAACGTCAGTCCAAAGAGTTCCTGGCTTCACGTTGCCTTTGGCTTCACCGTATTCCTCTTGGTAGATGTAATCGCAAACAGTACATTCCCATTTATTCATTAGTTCCAACCGTCATTGATGTCTTTGCCACGAGCAATTTCTCTACGGGAGTTTGTCGATCCATCACAAAGAAGCGTCTGTGGTATCGGTTTTCCATCGTCCGAGAGTTTGTCGCCTTCCGTCGATATGTAAACCAAGCAGCCTGCGAAGAAGGTTGCTATAACCTTTGTTTGATTGATTTCGTGAGCTGGTATAGCAAATAGATTCTTGTCGAGTATGACTAAATCGGCCTGTTTACCCACCTCAATGGAACCCACTTGGTCATCCAAGAAATTTACATAAGCACCATTGATTGTGTAATTTTTGATCGCTTCGGCGAGGGTAATTTCTTCACCCACGCCTAACGGCACATCGGTTAAGCCGTTTGGGTCCAGTCGAGTTACCGCTGCTTCAATGCCATCAAGGGGATTGACCGAAGTAACGTACCAGTCGCTGCCGAATCCGACTCTCGCACCTGATCGTTGCATCGTACCAATCGGGTATAACCACTTACTACGTTCTTCTCCTAAACGAGGCCATGTCAAATCAGTGATATAGCTATCCTGGATGGCCCATAAGGGCTGGAAATTGGCCACAACGTTCAAGTCGGCAAATCGGGGAATATCACCTGGATCAAATAACTGAATGTGCGATAAATGATGCCGTCCGTCCCTGCTGCCGTTAGCTTTCTGCGCATGTTCAAGTGCATCCAGCGAGACGCGGATTGCTCGATCACCAATGGCATGAAAATGGATTTGGAAGTTGGCAGCGTCCAATGCGATAACAGCCTTATTGAGATCATCCGATGGGTTTTGTAAGTCCCCCCGAAACCCGTCGCTTCGGTCCGAATACGGCTCAAGTAGCGCTGCCGTTTGGGTCTCGATAACGCCGTCCTGCCATATTTTTATGGCCGTTGCCTTGACATTACCATCGACGGGTTGTTGTTTTCTGGCATTAAGGAACTTAGGCAACTGTTGCGATAGGGGTACGGTGTTTTCCCAAAACAAGGCTGTAACGACATGTAGGTTTAGTTCGTCTCTGGCATCGAGCTGGTTGTAGGCGTCAAGCCCATAATATCCATCGCCAGGCTCGAGTTTTAGTAGAGCGTCCTGAATACCGGTAATCCCGTAACTATGGAATAAGTCGCGAGAGTATTTGAGCCCGTTGATTAAATCGTCTGAAGTTAATGGTGGCTCGTGATCTGCGACTAGCATGATCGCGCTATCTTCTTGCACGCTACCTGACGGTTCGTCTGAATTGGGGTATCGATCGATCCTGCCGTTTTCTGGATCCGGGGTCGTCGCATCAATGCCGGCGAACTCCAAGGCTTTGGAGTTGACCCAAAGCGAATGCCCGTCCGACGATTTGAGTGAAACTGGGCGGTCAGGAACTATATCGTCCAACAGTTTTTTGTCTGGTAGTCCGGTTGGAACGAAGTTATCTAACGTCCATCCACCACCCACGATCCATTCGTCATGTGGGTTAGCCAGAGCACACTCTTTAATTTTATCTAACAGCTTTGCTACCCCCCGTATGTCAAACAATACACATTGCTGATAAAGAACCCCGCTCTCGACAGGGTGAACGTGTATGTCGTGAAAACCGGGCAGCATCATTCGCCCGTGGAGGTTTACGGTTTGGGTTTCGCTATCAACCAATTCTTGAGCACCTTGGTCATCACCGACGTAGATGATTTGTCCATCCTTGATCGCTACTGCACTGGCCCAGGGCTGGTCAGGATTGACCGTATATATAGTTGCATTCTGCACAATTAAATCGGCCCCGCCGGCACCTGGGTTTTCTTCGACGGTTGGAATTTCCGCAGAACACGATGCCAAAAGCAGACAAAGACTTAGCCGAAAAAGGCGGTTCATCAAGCCAACCTGTTTTTGGGTAGCAACAGAGCCTAATGATCTTTCCGACCGCAAACAATTCCACACAACTACGTTCGCGTTGATGAGGGGTTCGCTAACGCACGTACGTTATGCGCAGACATGTGGAAAAACCGATCCGAAAAGCGACAAAGTGACTGCTGATTTGTCTACTATTTATACGCGAAAGGACGGAAAAACTTTGAGAACTTAGCGACGTTGCGTCGGAGGTTATGCGCCTAACTAACTGCATAAATAAGCGTACCTGCAATTTGAGAAAGTTGGGAGTTCAGCTTAAAACCGCACACTAGCCAGGAGGGAACCATAGTTTGGAGGCTTATTGGATGACTTTCATCGCGGATGCCGTTTTAGTCATTCACTTTAGTGTTGTGATTTTTATTAGCGGCGGCCTCCTGCTTGTTCCACTTGGGTACTGGCTTGGTTGGGGTTGGCTTGCTAACAAGCGTTTGAGGATTATTCATGCAGGCGCGATGGCTTTCGTCACGCTGGAAACGATATTGGGGCTCACGTGCCCACTTACGTTGATTGAAAACTATCTGAGTGGAATGAATACGTCGGAATCATTTATTGGCTTCTGGGTTAAACGGATTTTTTATTACGATTTCCCGATGGAATATTTTGCGCTCTCGTATTTCCTGTGCCTCGCTTGGACGTTCTCAATGTGGAAACTATTCCCACCTCGAAACACTCCCTTATGACAAGCTTTCGCAAGAGTTATAGGGCTCAGACTA
>JAKUTH010000048.1 GCA_022448085.1 Pseudomonadales bacterium
CGAAGCGCTTCAATTGATGCCCGTTGGATCGAAATGGATGCTCTACGTGCCACCCAACTTAGCCTACGGATCTCAGAGGGTCGAGCCGCATATCGGCCCCGACGAAACCTTGGTGTTTGAGGTTGAATTGCTTGACATCGTCCGACGTTAAAGCCGTTATCGGTGTCGCGACTCGTGCTCGATCCAGGCTACTTACCGATCACACGACGGCATCGCGCCAACCGCCTTGAACCTCGCACTTGCGTGATCAGTATTGCCATCCGGGATATGCATCGACAGGGTCGCTGGACAATTGAGTTCAAGGGCGCGCACGGCCCTTTGTTGGTCGACCAAATTACGGATCGAAACGTCGGCGACAGACATTGCGTCCGACTTAATCAGCGACGCTAAATGAAACGAAACCTGACACGGACCGCGCTGCTAGGCAGCATCACCACAATCCTTGGTATCACCTGGCTAGCCAACGAATTTGAGCTCGATTTAGATCGACTGCTCGAATTCTTGTTATCCAGCACCCTTATTGTGCTCGGATGCATGATGTTGGCTGCCCTCGTCGTGGTGTTTAGACGAGTTCTTCGACGCAAATCTAGGAGCGCACAAAATAATCAAGGAAGATCCGTAAAGAATCGAGCCAACCTTGGTAAGTAGTACTTGTCGAGATCTACTGAAAATGCGACAGCGTGCGCCCGACCCATGATACGGTCGCGCGTAATCAGTCCGATCCTTCTGGAATCGCTGCTGTTGTCACGATTGTCACCGAGCATTAGGTAATACCCGGCTGGAATTTCTTGCGGCGGAAACGTCGAGTAGGTCCCGGTAGCTCGACGGTTCACCATAATCACGCGGGAGTCGCCCAAAACGCTCTCGCGAAAAAAACGGTGGGCGCTTGCGTTCGGAATCGGGAGCTCGGCAATTTCATCGGGCCCGAGGGGCTCATAGCTAGCCTTGTCACCGTTAATAACAAGCCGGTTCCGACGCAGTTCAACCACGTCGCCGGGGACTCCGATCACCCGTTTGACAAAGAGGCGCTCATCTTGAGGATTATCAAACGTGACGACGTCTCCACGCTTTGGCTCGCCCCACCGAAAAATTCGAACCCACGTGAAAGGAACTGCGAGGTCGTACGCCAGTTTGTCAACGACGATCCGATCTCCCGGCAGGATCGAGGGTTTCATGCTGCCGGAAGGCACCTGATTCCAATCAGCTATGGCCGAGCGGAAAATGAGCATGACGACCACGAAAACAACAAAGCTTCGCCACTCACTCCAGAATTTATTGAAGCGTTCGGTCACCGAATAAACGCCGCCGTTGCGACACTCCATGTAATCATCAACGGCGTTCCTGGTATTCGAACACATCGTTTCTCACGACGACTGACGGTTTTCTTCTTCGAATTGGGCTTTTTGTTGCGTATTGGCCTCAGTTTGATATTTTTTCTTCCAGTCCGGGTACGACATACCGTAGACGATCTCACGAGCTGACTCGTAATCAACGTCGATCCCGCGTTCTTCAGCTGCGGCCACATACCACTTAGATAAACAATTGCGGCAAAAACCCGCAAGATTCATGAGGTCAATATTCTGCACGTCCGTCCGTTCATCCATGTGGGCGAGTAAGCGCCGGAAAACCGCGGCCTCTAGTGCTTCGTCCGATCTGCTTTGATCCAAATCCATCTCGTTACTCCTTTCGCTGACCGGCATAGTAACTGAACTATGTTTCAATGCCGCTAGGCCGGAAACCGCTCAGAGGCACCTATGGAACTTTTACTGAGTCCTGAAATCTGGGGCGCGTTCATCATGCTGACGATGCTAGAAATCGTCCTCGGCATCGATAACATCATCTTCATCACGGTGTTAACGGATCGGTTGCCCGATCATCAACGAGCTCGAGGACGATATCTAGGACTCGCACTGGCTATGGGCTTACGCATACTGCTGCTGCTTTCGATCGCATGGATTATGAGCTTGACGACCACTGTGTACGAAGCGCTGGGCCAAGACTTTTCAATCCGTGATTTCATTCTGCTGGGCGGTGGTGTGTTTCTCATATTCAAAGCCACCCGGGAAATTCACAACGCGCTGGAAGTCGAGGATGAACACGACCAAGGTGCACATGCCGCAAGTTTTATAGCGGTGATGATCCAAATCGCGTTGATCGATGTGGTGTTCTCATTGGATTCAGTGATCACGGCCATCGGTCTAGTGCAGGAGGTTCCCGTGATGATTGCTGCCATCGTTTGCGCGGTATTAGTTATGATGCTGGCTGCCAACACCGTGGCCGAGTTCGTCGCCGCGCATCCAAGCATCAAGATGCTTGCCCTCGGATTCTTGGTGCTCATCGGTTTTACGCTAACCGTAGAAGGTTGGGGACTCCACGTCCCGAAGGGGTATTTGTATTCCGCCATGACGTTTGCCTTCGTCGTCGAAATATTGAATATCCGGGCTAGCAAGAGGAAACCACTGCGGCTGCGAAAAGTGCAGCTAGGGGACCTTATGTTGGTACGAAATCCTGCATAGTTTGATCGGTTCCACCAGTCTCATTTCTACCCGATTACCGGCTGAATCTCTGCGGTCGGGTGGTTACGCCGCGGCTGGCGCGTCGCGGAGGAATACCGGGGTATCGTTTCGACTCTCGGCTTCGCTATACCGATAGCCGTCGACGGCGAACGCTTTAATCGCCTTGACCGTCTCGACCTTATGCTGAACCAGGTAGCGCGCCATGAGTCCACGCGCCCGTTTTCCATAAAAGCTGAGGAATTTGTACTTACCCTTGTGCAGGTCTTTAAAAACCGGGGTGATGATTCGCGCATCAATGCTTTTGGTATCCAGCGAATCGAAATACTCGTTCGACGCCAGGTTAACGAGAATCCTATTACGATGATTCTTAAGGTCGTCGTTGATCGAGTCCGTGATCGACGCGCCCCAGAAATCATAGAGGCTTCCAGCCCGGTTGATTCGAAGTCGGGTTCCCATTTCTAGGCGATATGGATGGATCATATCGAGCGGTCGCAACATGCCATAAAGCCCAGAGAGGATCCTTAGCCGATGTTGCGCGGACGTAAGTTCCCTTGCTCCGAATGTCCATGCCTCAAGCCCCATATAGACGTCGCCCTTGAATGCCAAAATCGCCTGTTTTTGAGGAGCGGCGTCGCTGCCCCAGTGACCAAATCGATCTGCATTCAATTCACCGAGCTTGGCACTTACACCCATCAGGTCCGAAAGATCCGCAGGCGAAAATGATTGCAGGTGAGTGGCTAGCTCATTCGCCTGCGCCACAAATCGCGGCTCCGAGCTCTTCTGCGATTGCGCAACTGCGTCAAAATCAAGTGTTTTTGCAGGAGATAGGACAGCCAGCACGATTTTTCCTCGGTCGTAATGGTGACTCAGACAACCTTATTTTAATGAGGGTGCTGCTGAGATGCTATGCACGGTAAAATCGAGCTGCGCGCAGCTAAAAGCACCGCGATTCTGCCAAGGGAGGCTTGGATGTGAACGTCCAGCAGCAAATCGAAAGTAAATTGACCTCACTCGAGCCGTTGCATCTCGAGGTTATCAACGAAAGCGACAATCACAATGTACCAGACGGTTCTCAGTCTCACTTTAAAGTCGTCATTGTGACCGAACAATTTAACGATGCTGGGCGGGTTGCCCGGCATCGGATGGTCAATCGCTTACTCGAAGACGAGTTGCGTGGACCGGTCCACGCCCTTGCGATTCACGCCTATACCCGTACCGACTGGGAAGAACGATTCGGCGAGGCGCCGATGTCACCGCCCTGCTTGGGCGGCGATAGCTGAAAAAATTGATCGCAAATGCCTAGTGTTGTCAGTTTTTACCGTTTTGTCGTCGTCCCAGAGCCCGAGGCGCTGCGCCAGACAATAAATTCCCTTTGTGAGCAGCATGGGCTTGTGGGCACCGTGTTGATCGCACCCGAGGGCCTCAACGCGACCCTCGCCGCAAACACGCGTCACAGCCTCGAAGCCTTTATTGTCGATTTGGGCACCGATGTACGTTTCAAGAACCTCAACTGCAAGTGGTCCTCGTCACGTGCCGACAACGTGGTTTTCCATCGTCTCAAAGTTAGTGTACGACCCGAAGTCGTCAGTTTCGGTCGGGAATATCAACCGTCAAGCGCTTCAGGTCCTCGCATCGCTCCGGGGGCGTGGAACGCATTCATCGACTCGCCCCAAGTCACGGTGATCGACACCCGCAACAAATACGAGACCGAGATCGGCGGATTTCCCAACGCGATATCTGCCAACACCGTATCGTTTCGAGATTTTCCCAAATTCGTCGAACGTGAGCTCGACCCCTCGACCAGCTCAAAACTGGCACTGTATTGCACCGGTGGGATCCGCTGCGAAAAAGCATTTCAATTCCTCACTGAACAAGGATTCGACCAGGTCTATCAGCTAGACGGCGGGATTCTGAACTATTTAGCCGAGGTTGATGACGCCGACAATCTCTGGTCCGGCGAGTGTTTCGTCTTCGATCAGCGCGTCGCTCTCGACAGCAATCTTCGTCAAGGAACCTACGATCAATGCCACGCTTGCCGTCGACCCATCTCGGCCAGCGATAAACGCTCAAAACATTATCTCTTCGGCGTCAGTTGTCCTCGCTGCATCAACGAAACCAGCACCAAGCAGAAGGACGGGTTTCGCGAACGCGAACGCCAAGAGTCACTCGCACGGACAGGGGGTCATCGTCACGTTGGTGCTCTCCAGCAAGTTTCACCAGGGCTTCATTTAGACTCACCGGAGTAGCTATCGAAAAAATTGACGCCTTCCGATAACGCCGCTTTCTAGCCATTAACCCTTCGACCGACTATCCAGTACCTGCTTTAGGACAGGCCATACATTGTCCAGCAGCTTTGACTGAGCCTTTGCATTGGGGTGAATGCCGTCGGCTTGCATCAACTCGTCGACAGTCGCAATACCCTCAGGAAAGGGAACCAACTGACTGTCCGTGTCCATTGCCGTTTCTATAAATACCGCTCGAAAAGCGTTTGTGTACCGGGGGCCGTAATTGGCAGGAATAGCCATGCCAAGAATGATGACCGCAGCGCCGTGGTCCCGGGCAAGTTTCACCATGACTTCCATGTTTTCTCGAATAGACGCGACAGGGTACCCACGAAGCCCATCGTTGCCGCCCAGCTCAAGGATGACGATGTCCGGTTTATGTGATTCGAGAATCCGCATCATCCGAACCCGTCCGCCGGCCGTGGTCTCTCCGCTGAGGCTGGCGTTAACGACATTTGTCGCCCTTGAGTACTGACCTAGTCGTTGGCCCAAAAGTGCGACCCAACCTTGCTCGCGTTGAATCCCATATGCGGCGCTGATACTGTCGCCCATCACGACAACCGTTAGTGCCCTTTCACTCGCAGCGCTCGCGATCGATATGAATGACACGAACGCCAGAAGCACCAAGGTCCGAAGTGACATGGCCACACCAATTCTCCGTGCAAACAAGCTAGTCAAGTCCGTCCCAACCGCAGAGGGGTTGCTTACGATCTTGGATGGCGTCGACGTCGAAATCAATTCCGGCGAAGCGGTCGCCATCCTCGGACAGTCCGGATCGGGAAAAACAACACTCCTGGGACTCTTGGCGGGCCTGGACCTACCGACATCGGGGACCGTTCATTTAGACGGCGAAGAGATCACCGCAATGTCAGAGGAAGAACGTGCAAAGGTACGGGCTCGTTGCGTCGGTTTCGTTTTCCAGACCTTCCAATTGATTGATAGCTTAACCGCGCTCGAAAACGTGATGCTCCCGGCCGAACTACGCCGCGATCCGGAACCGATGCAAGCGGCATCCAGGTATCTAGAACGAGTGGGTCTCGCCGAACGGACCACACACTATCCGCGTCAATTATCAGGCGGGGAACAACAACGCGTCGCTATGGCCCGAGCGTTCGCCTCAAGGCCGCGTGTTCTATTTGCCGATGAACCGACAGGAAACCTCGATTTAACGACCGGCGCCCGAATCGTGGATCTACTGTTCGAACTAAACCGAGAGGAACATACGACCCTCGTTCTCGTTACCCATGATGAGTCACTAGCTAGTCGTTGTGATCGACGGATGACTCTTGCCGAGGGCCGGACCGTCCCATGAACGTTCGTTTAATACTGCGACTGGTCGCTCGCGATTGGCGTGCTGGGGAACTGCGACTGCTACTTGCGGCCCTGCTCGTCGCTGTGGGTACGGTGAGCGCAATCACGCTATTCGTTGATCGGCTCCAACAGGCGTTGCTGGCTGAAGCGACCAGTTTCTTGGCTGCCGATCGGGTCCTTTCCGGTAGTCAGCCCATTCCAGATTCATTTCGTGCTGCAGCGATTTCTCAAGGCTTGGCCATCTCCGACACGTTATCGTTCCCTTCGATGGTGTACGCCGAGACGTCCGCTGGCCGCAACCAGTTAGTGAGCGTCAAAGCAGTAAGCGAAACCTATCCATTGCGAGGTACCTTGCGAATATCCGATCAACCTTTCACCACCGATCGTCCCACGGAATCCGTCCCTGAGCGCGGGGAGGTTTGGCTTGATTCACGTTTGTTCCCTTCACTCGGTGTGGTACTTGGAGATTTCGTTCAGGTCGGCTATGAAAAACTAAAAATATCTCGCGTCTTGACGTCCGAACCCGACCGCGGCGGAAGCTTATTTGATCTCGGACCTCGCGTGTTGATGCGGCTGGCCGACGTGCCCGCAACCCGGGTCATACAACCAGGAAGCCGCATCGGATACCGACTCCTCCTCGCCGGCGACGACCGCGCGCTCAATGAGTATCGAGAGCGATTTCGCGATCAATTTATGGCAAGTGGCAACTATCGTTGGCAAAGCATCCGAGAATCGAGTCCATCGATTGGTTCAGCGCTGGATCGAGCCGAGAGCTTCTTGTTGCTCGGCGGGCTGCTTGCCGTAATCTTGGCCGGTATCGCGGTCGCCCTCTCGGCGAACCGGTACGCAAAGCGTCATTACGATCACGTGAGCGTTCTGAAAACATTAGGCGCCACCCCGAATGAAATCCAATGGGGATACTTCGGCGTACTCACGGTTCTAGGCGTGGGTGGTGTGGTTTTAGGTCTATTGCTCGGCACCGGCATTCACTTAGGAATCGTGCAACTGCTCGCGACCTATCTACCGACCAACCTGCCTTTGCCCGGCGCTCGCCCGCTTTGGTTGGGCGCTGCGACGGGATTCATTTGCCTCATCGCGTTCGCACTACCTCCTTTATTAGCACTCAAGAACATATCGCCAATGCGCGCCGTCCGGCGTGAACTCAACGTCACAACCACGTCTGGCCTCATTACCTATGGGCTCGGAACGTGCGGTGCGTTGATACTTCTCGTTTGGTACAGCAACAGTTTGTGGCTGACGTTCTGGGCACTCGCTGGCGGTTGTTTGGTGTGTCTGGTATTCGGCGTCATCGCGACATTATTACTACGTGGCGGACGCCTAGCCGGAATGCAAGCGGGTAGTCTTTGGCGGCTTGCACTCGCGGGGTTACAACGTCGTCGGCGAGAAAACGTCGCCCAGATCATGATCTTTGGTCTCGCTATTATGTTGCTACTCATCTTGGTGTTGATACGGACGTCCCTCATCGACGAATGGCGACAACAAATTCCCGAAAATGCACCGAACCATTTCGTTATGAATGTGACGAGCAACGAGGTCGGTGCGATGCAGTCGCTTCTCGAAGAGCACACAGACTATGACGGGAAGCTTTTTCCCATGATGCGTGGCCGTATCGAGGCTGTGAACGGTGTCCCGGTTCGCGATTATCAACGACGGAGTCGCTCAGCAGATCGCGGTGGCCCTCGTTTATCGTCCGAACGTAACCTCACCTGGACCAGCGAAC
Source organism: Pseudomonadales bacterium (assembly GCA_022448085.1). GTDB lineage: Bacteria > Pseudomonadota > Gammaproteobacteria > Pseudomonadales > Azotimanducaceae > UBA11889. Next base: position 7,851 of record JAKUTH010000048.1, read on the forward strand.
TTCCACCGAACAACAAAATGATCGCCGGTTCCTGGTGGCCCAGCGACACTCAAGAATCCCTCGTCTCGATCGAGCAGGGGTACGCGTTTGGTTGGGGATTGCGAGTTGACGATCAGTTAACGTTTGATCTCGGTGGCCTTAAGGTCGTAGCAAAAGTGGCCAATATACGTACCGTTGAGTGGGACAGCTTGCGGCCTAATTTCTTCATCATATTCTCCGAGGCCGCGCTAGCCGACGTTCCAGCAACCTTTATGACAAGCTTCTATCTTTCTCCCGATCGCAAGCGCTTCCTTAATGACATCCTTAGTAAATACCCCACCATTACCGTCATCGAGGTCGATGAACTGATTAACCAAGTAAAGCAAATTGTTTCCCGTGTCACTCAAGCCGTCGAGTTGGTTCTGTTTCTTGTCTTGGGGGCCGGCGCCCTTGTGCTCATTGCTTCCATTCAAGCAAGCCGGGATCAGCGTATGAAAGAACATGCCCTAATCCGAACGCTGGGTGGGTCGCGTCGACTCATCGCGGGATCGCTCGCGAGCGAATTCGCTATCCTGGGACTGTTCGCCGGAGTTGTTGCCGTCGTTGGCGCTGAAATCACCGTCTATGCGTTGGAGTCCCAAGTCTTTGACATGCCCTATCAAGCAAGGCCGTGGTTCTGGCTAGTAGGTCCGCTGATTGGTGCCTTTATTGTCGTCACGGTAGGCTATTTGGGCACGCGCTCGCTAATTAGCACACCGCCCGCGACCATTTTACGTGACCTCTGAACCGCAGGCTTGATCTCATGTTGCAGCGTTACCGCTGATGATGTTCCCGCAAGTTCCCAATTTGCACGCACTCGGCGCCATGGCTCTGACTGTTCTCGCTCTCTGGGCGTTCACGCGGGACCGATATCCGCTCGAAATATCAAGCTTTGGACTGCTCGCGGTACTTGCCGCGGGCTTCGCGATCTTTCCGTTCGGTGACCTTAAACCGTCAGCGTTTTTTTATGGATTGGGACACGAGGCGTTGGTGGCCGTCTGCGCCCTCATGGTCGTGGGCCAAGGTCTGGTGGTGACCGGTGCGCTAGAGCCGATTGGGAGATACCTCGCCAAATTCTGGAGCGCGGCCCCATCTGCCGCTTTATTTGTAACGCTCATCCTCGGCGGCGTCTTGTCGGCCTTCGTTAACAACACGCCGATCGTGGTTTTATTTCTGCCTATTTTGATCAGTGTGTGCTTGCGGACAGGATCTTCCGCCTCGCGCATTTTAATGCCCGTCGGATTCGCCACCCTCGTCGGCGGGATGGCAACAACCATCGGAACGTCGACCAATCTATTGGTCGTTTCTATCGCAGCCGATCTGGGGGCTGTTCGATTCAGCATGTTCGATTTTGCCTTGCCTGCCTGTATCGCGAGTCTTGCGGGATGCGCCTACCTTTGGCTTATCGCGCCGAGGCTCTTGCCCGACAGAAAACTTGAGTTGGATAACGCGTCACCGCGCTTGTTCGTGGGTCGACTCGTACTCGAAGAAGGCAGTCCAGCGATCGGAGGTAGGGTTCAAGATGCATATGCCTTAACAGGCGATACGATGAAAATTCTTCGCATCCGCCGAGGTGATTCAGCCATCGTACCCAATCCCGATGAAACCCTGCGCGGCGGCGATCGATTAAGGGTTCAAGATACCGCGGCACATTTGACCGCGTACGCCCAGGCGTTGGGGGCGACTCTCTACTCAGGCGACAGCTCAGATCAAGCCGTTGACGAAGACCATCCTCTCTCCGCTGACGATCAATCCGTGGCCGAGATTGCCGTAGTCCAAGGCTCGCTGCTTGATCGGACAAACCTCAAATCGATCCACTTTCGAGACCGTTATCAGCTCGTTGTTCTAGCGCTCCATCGCCAAGGCAGGGACGTACCGTCGCCGTTCGAAGAGATTGATGACGTGGTCCTTAGCCAGGGCGACGTGCTGCTGGTGCAGGGTAATCGGGACCAGATCGCCGAGCTCAAACGGTCGGCGGAATTCATGGTGCTTGACGGATCGACCGCCGTTCCGCGGACGGACAAAGCACCAATGGCGTTCGCCATAACACTCGCCGTGGTCGCCGCTGCTGCTACCGGTATTATGCCAATCGCTGTGAGCGCAACCAGCGGCGTACTCCTGATGCTTCTTACAGGTTGTCTACGACTCGGCTCCGCAATACGCGCCATTAGCCCCTCGGTATTTTTTGTGGTCGCGGCGAGCCTCGCGCTCGGCAAGGCCCTGATCGAAACCGGTGCAACAGATTACATCACCGACGTCTTCTTGTACGTCACGCTCGGTCAGTCCCCCGTGATCGTACTTTCAGCCCTCATGCTGTTATTTGCGATCCTTACGAACGTGATCTCCAACAATGCAGCCGCGGTCATTGGAACACCGATCGCCATTGGCATTGCGACCAAACTGGGACTTCCCTACGAACCGTTCATTCTCGCCGTTCTATTCGGTGCAAACATGAGTTACGCAACCCCAATGGCATACAAAACAAATCTCCTCGTGATGAGCGCTGGCGGTTACAAATTTAGCGATTTCGTCAAAGTTGGCGCGCCTTTAACGATCATTATGTGGTTAGTTCTGACGTACGTGCTCGCGGCCATTTATCTTTAGTCGGCCGTCAATGGCGACCGATCGTGGTCGCGACTGCTTTCTCAAAAATATCAGCCACCTCAGCGAGGGACTTCAATATGGTCTGGCCCAAGGCGGTGAGAGGTGCGGAGACCGGCACCAAATCAGGTATTTGAAACACAACACATCCCGCGCCTAAAGCTGAACGCACCCCGTTCTCCGAATCCTCCAGTGCCCAGCATTGCCGTGGTGTTACACCAAGTTTTGCGACCGCTATCATGTAATGTTCTGGGTCCGGCTTACCGATTCGTACGTCGTCGCCTGTCACCAAAGCATCGAAATAATTAAGCACGCCGGTTAATCGCAATTTTCTTTCAGTAAGCACGCGCCGCGTTTGTGTCGCTAGTGCGCACGGGAGTCCGTGCGCCGTCACCATTTCCAGCAAAGGTCGGGCGCCCTCTTTCAATCGCAATTCACCCGAAGCGAGCAGCTCGTCGTAACGCTCACGCCAATCCGTCAGGACTTTCTGTAACGGAAACTGCGGACCGTACGCCTCGGCCAGGATCTTCCGCGCCATAGCTCCAGTAGCGCCAATGCATTGGAGGTAGAGTTCTTTCCTGGCTTCGTACCCGTATTTTCTGGTCACTTCCATGAAACACTGCAATTGGAGTCGTTCCGAATCGATCAGGGTTCCATCCATGTCGAAGACAATGGCTTTGGGTACGGCGTAGGTCGGTTGATTCACTTGATGACGAACTTACGGTGGTGTTGCCATCACCCTACCGATTACGGAGTCGAATACGAACCATCCGGCAACTATCGAGCTTATCCGGCAACGAGGTTATTCAGTACATACTGCAAGATACCTCCGCTCTTGAAGTATTCGATCTCGTTTTCTGTATCGAGCCGGCTTTCAACAATCGCGGGTTGAACGGTGCCGTCCGGACGGGTGATCCGGAGCTCAAGACGTTGGCGAGGAACAATTTCGACGTCCGAGCCAGGCAACATAATGTCAACGATTTCATCACCTTGGATCGCTAGCGTCGCCCTCGTCGCTCCCTCGATAAACTGTAGCGGCAGGACGCCCATCCCAATAAGGTTAGAACGATGGATCCGTTCGAAACTCTCCGCAATCACGGCTTTGATCCCTAACAAACGGGTTCCCTTCGCAGCCCAGTCACGACTTGAGCCGGTGCCATACTCCTTCCCCGCAAAAACGACCAAGGGGATATCCTCGCCCTGATAACGCACGGCGGCATCGTAAATAGAGAGCTGGTCGCCTGTCGGAATATGCGTGGTATAACCGCCTTCGGCACTGGGCACCATTTCATTGCGGATACGTATATTGGCGAATGTTCCCCGCATCATCACTTCGTGATTACCGCGCCGGCTACCGTAGGAATTGAAGTCAACAACGTTAACGCCATGTTGTTGCAGATATTCACCTGCAGGACTTGCAGGCTGGATCGCCCCTGCCGGCGAAATGTGATCTGTCGTAACGGAATCGCCTAGTACCGCGAGAACCCGTGCCTTTCGAATTTCCACACCCTGGTTAAGACTCGCGCCGACCGAGAAGAACGGTGGTTGCTTGATGTAGGTCGAATTCTCCCACGCATAGGTGTCCGCATCGCTAACATCGATCGCCTGCCATGACTCCGAGCCACTGAATACATCAGCATACTGACGCTCGAACATATCGGCCGACACCTGGCTCATGGCTTCACGAACTTCGCTATTCGACGGCCAAATATCGTGTAGGTATATCGGGTTTCCATCGGCGGCTTCACCGATTGGATCTTCCGATAAGTTGATACGGGTCGTTCCTGCGAGCGCATAAGCGACAACGAGCGGCGGCGAAGCGAGCCAATTCGTACGAACTTCCTGGTGCACCCTGCCCTCAAAATTGCGATTCCCCGAGAGCACCGACGCCACCACAAGATCGCCATCTAAGATCGCGGTCGACACGGCCTCATCCAATGGACCGGAATTACCGATACATGTGGTACATCCGTATCCGACCAGATGAAATCCGACCGCGTCGAGCGAGGCCTGCAGACCCGTTTGTTCGAGGTATTCCGTAACAACCTTTGATCCCGGCGCCAACGACGTCTTGACCCACGGTTTGACGGTCAGGCCACGCGCGCTGGCCTTTTGGGCGACCAGCCCCGCGGCCAGCATCACGGCGGGGTTGGACGTGTTCGTACACGACGTGATCGCAGCAATCACGACGTCTCCGTGACCGAGGTCGTAGTCCTTTCCAGCCACCAGTACCCGCTGCGCATCCGGTGTTCGTCCGGTCAGTTCCAGGCCTTCGTCAAAGACCGTCTTCATGTCACGCATCAGGACCCGGTCCTGAGGTCTTTTCGGCCCCGCTAGCGCCGGTTCGATTGTTCCCATGTCCAACTCAAGCGTCGCGGTAAACACGGGTTCGTTCTCTTTATAGCGCCACATGCCTTGGGTTTTTGCATAGGACTCGACAAGCTCAATCGCGTCACGGTCACGTCCGGAAAGGCGCAAATAATCGACCGTTTCTTGGTCGATCGGAAAAATTCCGCAAGTGGCTCCATACTCAGGTGCCATGTTGGCGATCGTGGCGCGGTCGGCGAGCGGTAGATGGTCCAGGCCATCGCCAAAAAACTCGACAAATTTACCCACCACACCAAATGCACGAAGCATTTCCACAACTCGGAGGACAAGGTCAGTGGCGGTAATGCCATCGGCCAGCTTGCCGGTGAGCCGAAACCCAACGACATCCGGAATGAGCATCGATACCGGCTGACCAAGCATGGCGGCCTCCGCTTCAATACCACCAACGCCCCAACCCAACACCCCAAGGCTATTAACCATGGTGGTATGGCTGTCGGTCCCCACCAACGTATCCGGGTACGCCAGGACCTCTCCATCCATCGCCTTGGTCCAAACCACTTTGGCTAAGTACTCCAGATTAACTTGGTGACAAATCCCCGTGCCGGGCGGCACGACCCGAAAGTTGTCAAATGCACTCTGTCCCCATCGGAGAAACCGATACCGTTCGCGGTTGCGCTCCATTTCAATCGCCACGTTTTGGTCGAACGCGTCAGCGGTGCCGAAGTTATCCACCATAACGCTATGATCAATGACAAGATCCACCGGGGAGAGCGGGTTAATCACACTGGGATCGTATCCCGCATCAACGACAACGCTACGCATGGCAGCTAAATCGGCGACCCCGGGTACGCCAGTAAAATCCTGCATGAGCACGCGCGCTGGTCGATAAGCAATCTCTTGGGCATTGGGCGGATTCGCTACCCAATTGCCAAGGGCACGAATGTCGTCGGTCGTAACGGTAAGAGCGTCTTCGAAACGTAAAAGATTTTCGAACAGAATCTTAAGCGAAACCGGAAGACGGGAGACGTTACCTAGCCCTTCATGTTCTGCCGCATCGATACTGAAATAGACGTATTCGTTTCCTCCAACAGTTAACGTTCGTTTGCTGTTAAAACTATCAAGACTCATGGCCCTTTAATGTCCTTCCCGCACAGGATTGAGCATTCGGATTACGGTGCCGGACCCTCACACGGACCCAGAACCGAGCCGCGTAGTGTACTCTTTCCAGTTCCCCGTGCTCGCGATCCGTCGACCCACTAAACAAGATGGTCCAACACGTGCGGAAATATCATGCACCCCTTGTGGCGAGCGAGTTACCGCTCGCCAAGCTCGGGTTACGAAGCGAATTGAACTTCGATGACCTTGCCTTCTGGTTGCAAACGCTTGCCTACCATAATCGACAATACTCCGTTGCGTGCATCGGCAACGATGTTGTCGCCATCGGCGTCTTCGGGTAAGCGAAAACTTCGGGTGAACCGGCCGTAGCGGCGCTCCCGATGACGTAGTCGCTGGCCCTCATCAACAGCATCAAACGGACGCTCGCCAGAAATGCTTAGCACTCGCTCGTCCAACCGCACCGACACGTCCTTCGGATCCACTGCCGGGATCTCTAGATCCAAGCGATATCCCTCGTCGGTTTCACGGACGTCTACAAGCGGCATCCAATCGTGTCCGGGCTCACCTCCACGCCAAAACGTACGCCCCGTCGTTCCATACCGGTCAAAAAAATCATCAAAGTCTCGTAGCGGATTCCACTGAACTAAGTTCATCACCGAAGTTCCTTTTTTCAATTGTCTTCGGTATCTAAATGCGGCCTTTGTCGAAGCAATCAAGACCTTGAATTCCGAAAAAACGTCCCAAGGTGCCGGTAAAAAATCGTTAGTAACCCGCAGCGCCGCCTTGTGTTCGCGGATCCTCTACTCCGTGCAACACGCCGTCTACTCGCATAATGGAATTCGCATCACCGAGGCCGTACCGCGCAGGTCGAATGTCTAGATGGCCTTTCTTCCGAAGCGCATCGAGCGTTCCCGCGCTAAAGCTATCTGCCTCGACTGTGATCGAGTCTGGGATCCACTGATGATGAAAACGTGGCGACGAAACCGCTTCCGACAACGTCATGCCGTGATCGATGACGTTCACGAGGACCTGCAACACGGTGGTAATGATGGTCGAACCTCCCGGAGATCCCGTCACAAGAAACGGCTTGCCGTCTCGTAGCACGACTGTCGGCGTCATTGAACTCAACATCCGTTTGCGAGGCTCGATGGCATTGGCTTCTCGACCAATCAAATTGAATTGGTTCAGCGTGTTCGGCTTAGAGGAAAAGTCATCCATTTCGTTGTTAAGGAGAAATCCCGCACCTTCGACGACGATGTGCGAACCGTATCCACTGTTCAAGGTCGTGGTCAGCGCTACCGCGTTGCCGTTTCGATCCATGATCGAGAGGTGCGTTGTCTCCTTACTCTCGTGCGCAAACGCCCCAGCGTTCACGCCGGCGGAGATCCCGGCGCGATCTGGATCAAACCCGTTAAAGCGTTGTCGCGCATAGCCCTTGTCAACGAGTTGTTGCAGCGGCACGCGAAAAAAATCCGGGTCGCCGAGGTGCTCCGCGCGATCTGCGTAGGCCCGTCGTTCGGCTTCGATCATCAAATGCATGACGTCGGCACTACCGTATCCCATCGCACCGACGGCAAAGGGTTCCATCATGTTGAGCATCTGGATCAGCAGGGCACCACCCGAGGAAGGCGGTGGCATCGACACGATGGAATAATCGCGATAGGTACCGACGACGGGATCCCGCCATACTGAGCGGTAATCTTTCAGGTCGTCATGGCTGACGAGTCCGCCATGACGCCGCATTTCACCCACGAGCATATCGGCGGTATCGCCTTCATAGAATCCAGCGCGACCGCGTCTGGCGATCCGCTCAAGGGTTTTGGCCAAATCAGGCTGTTTCCATAGGTCGCCCGCAACGTATTTGGTCCCATCAGCCTTCTGAAAGGCTGCTCGACCGCCCGGAAATCGACCGAGTCGTTCCGACCGCTGAGCAAATTGACGAGCGATATCGGCGGGGAGAGGAAATCCGTCCCGCGCCAACTCGATCGCGTCGGCAAGCACACGCGCCCGGGGTAAGGATCCGTACCGCTCCAGCGCAGCGAGCAGTCCATCCACACTTCCGGGAACGCCCACTGCTTTATGAGTATTCCGTGACAGTCCAGGGATGATGTCCCCGTTCGCATCGAGATACATATCTCGGCTCGCGTCAATGGGTGCCTTTTCACGATGATCGTTAACGATCTGGGTCCCATCGGCGAGGCAGATCACCATGAATCCGCCGCCGCCGAGATTACCGGCAGATGGATGAGTAACGGCGAGGGTAAACGCCGTGGCGACCGCCGCATCAACCGCGTTACCGCCTTGTTTCAAAGTTTCTAGACCTACAGTGCTCGCGATCTGCGAACGCGAGACCACCATGCCCGATTCGCCATAGACGGTATCGGCAACGCTAGCGTGCAGTGTGCCAACGCATGCTACTAGTATGTATACGAAACTCGGCATGTTCACAGTAAACGCTCAGTCCGGCCATCGAAAAGCCGATTCTCGCCTACTACGAAACGTGCCGTCAAAACACCCTCGAAACGACACCTAGACCCTCACCTCGCAGGTGCGCTCTATCAATTCAATCGTACATCGACGCACAATCGACGAAACGCGCCCAACAGGGAGAACGTCCTATGCCCAACGCAACAAACGACGGAGTCGAGCTTTATTTCGAACTACACGGAAACTCGGAATCATCCAACGGTGCCTTGGTTTTTGCCCACGGGGCCGGTGGCAATGCCGCGAGCTGGTGGCAACAAGTGCCCACTTTTATCGATTCGTACCAGGTCGTGGTGTTCGACCATCGCGGTTTCGGCCGGTCAGTTTGTCCGCCCGAACAACAAAACGCGCTGCTCTTCGAATCCGATCTCATTGCAATACTGGACGCCGCCGAGATCGACTCCGCCACCATCGTGTGCCAATCCATGGGCGGCTGGACCGGCGTGCGGACCGCGGTGTTTCATCCTGATCGTGTCCGCGGCGTCTTTTTGGCAAACACACCGGGCGCGGTTCAGAACCAGGTTGTGGCCGATAACTGGACCCAACTAACCGAACGTATCGCCGAAGGCGGCGGACTTATTAATCGCGCGATCAGTGAGCCTTTTGCATTGAATCACCCGGATCGGGCGTTGCTATATCAGCAGATAGCCGCATTCAACATCGGATCGGCACCGAACATTCGCGACAACGAAGTCGGAGTCTCTCCGCAACAAGTGCTGGATAGCAATGTCCCGTTTCACGTCCTTGCCAGCGATCTCGATCCCTTGTTTCCACCACACGTGTTATCCGCAGTCGCTGATGACATCGGCGCAGACCGAAGTTTTGTCGAGGGGGCAGGCCACTCCACCTATTTCGAGCAACCCAGCACATTCAACGGAATACTGAGCGAGTTTCTCGATACGCTGCCCTAGCGAGCAAGCTCCGCCGAGATATCGACGGGGGTCGTCCGCGCGCTTTGTAACCACACCCGATCGTCACGGCGAAACGCCACCAGTGCATCGAGAAACTCGACGGGGCCTTGATCCGAGGATTCTCGCAGTAGTCGGTCACGAACCAGGTAAAGAGAAAGGTCGTGGGAAACGCAAACGTCGATTTGTTTTTCGGCCACCGGCTGATTCAATTTCTCGGTCACCACACGCATCAGGATCTGGGCGGCGTTCTGCGCCGGGATCAGGGCATCTTCAGGGATAGTGCTCTCCGACCAAGCCGAAACGAACTGCGTCAGTGTTCCCATGTCCCGCATCACCCGATACATTTTCATTTGATCGAGGACATAGAAGACTCCAAGACCTTCGACCGGCCGGACTCGTGTGACCGATCCGCCCTCGGCCGCATGGCCGTCAAGACACAGTTGTGCGGTTTCCACACACCGCTCGGCGGGTGAGGCGTACCCACGGAGGGTGTATGCCTTGGGTAACTTACGGCCGAGCCGCTGCGACAACTCCCTTCCTTCGTCCGTCAGGGGATTCTCGAGATCGTGTACGTCGGGATTGAATTCGCGGGCAGAATGCCGCATGAGCAATACCATGTGGTTGCACCCGTCGTCAGCCATCGCCTCCACTTGCTCAAGCGTTGCATCACCATACATCGGCTTTCGTCCCCGGGTCCCAATTACCACGCATCTTAGGATCGACAGAGCAATCGTGTCGAATAGCGAATACCATCATCGCGACAAAAAACAGTGACTGATTGGGAGTGTTTTATGGGACGTCTCGACGACAAAGTGGCCGTCATCACAGGCGCCGGCAGGGGAATTGGACGAGACATCGCGCTCGCGATGGCCAACGAAGGCGCTCGTATCGTCGTCAACGATCTAGGGGGCAACACCGACGGTACCGGCAACGGCATGATTGCCGACGATGTGGTCGACGAGATTCGGGCCGGCGGCGGCGAAGCCGCGTCCAACACATCGTCCGTATCCGAAGTCACTGGGGGTGAATCACTCCTCCAAACCGCCATCGATAACTTTGGCGGCATGGACATCCTGGTTAACAACGCCGGTATTTTGCGGGATAAGTCGATCTTCAACATGGAGGAAGCGGACTGGGACGCCGTGATCGCCGTCCATCTAAAAGGCCACTACTGCTGTTCGCGTCCGTTTGCCAAATATATCCGTGAAAACAACCGAACGGGTTGCCGTATCATTAATTTTTCGAGCGTGTCGGGTCTCTTCGGTAACTTCGGCCAAGCCAACTATGGGGCCGCCAAAGCCGGCATCGCTGGATTCAGCCGCGTACTCGCTCTTGAACTGGCGAAATACGGTTGTACAGTGAATACGATCTCACCCGGCGCGCTAACGCGGATGACGATCCCGTTGCGCGAAGCGCGCGGAGAAGAAGTCAGCAGCGCGGAACTCGACACCGGCGGACCGCAACACGTCGCCCCCGTCGTCACGTGGCTCGCAACCGAAGAAGC
>JAKUTH010000049.1 GCA_022448085.1 Pseudomonadales bacterium
CGACCCAACGGCTTTTGATTACCGACAAGCAGCAGCAGTTCCAACCTTCATGGAGACTCACGCCGGGGAGGATGTACCAGCGTACGCCCAGGGACCGGGTGAAAGTGGCGTTCATGGCGTGATGGATCAAAATGAACTCTATGGCGTGATGCGCGCGGTAACCCTTAATCCGTGAACGCCGTAGAAAATATTTTAAAGTTTCTCGATAACCTGCTTGGTGCGGCACCGTACTTTCCGTACGTTCTCCTTGGCGTGGGTTTGTTTTTTACGTTTTATTTAGGGTTTCCCCAGATCCGCTACTTTAATGAGGCCTGGCGCATTCTGTTAGGACGGAGAACACGACCGGATGCCGAAGGCGACACCAGCCATTTTCAGGCACTGACAACCGCATTGTCGGGTACCGTTGGCACGGGCAACATCGGCGGCGTCGCATTTGCCATCTTTCTCGGTGGTCCCGCAGCTCTTTTCTGGATGTGGGCGACCGCGTTTTTGGGCATGACGACCAAGTTTGTCGAAGTCACGATCTCTCATAAGTATCGAATCAAGGATGAAAACGGCCAGATTGCGGGTGGGCCCATGTACTACATGGAGCGAGGCCTGCACATGAAATGGCTTGCGATCGCGTTTGCCGCTTTTACTGTGATCAGCGCGCTTGGTTCTGGAAATCTGCCGCAAAGCAATAGCCTGGCTGCTGGCGTCGAGGCGTCGTTTGGTGTGCCGACGTGGATGACGGGTCTGGTACTGGCCCTGCTCCTAGGCACGGTTATTATCGGGGGTATCCGACGTATCGCCGCGGTGACCTCGAAGATTGTTCCTTTCATGGGGGGTCTATACACGCTGGGCGCGTTTGCAGTGATCGCTTCCAATATCGAAAACGTGGTGCCGTCCTTTGTGTCGGTTTTCCAATCGGCATTCACGGGCAGTGCCGCAGCGGGAGGCTTTCTCGGAGCAAGCTTTGCGTACGCATTTAACAAGGGAGTTAATCGAGGCTTATTTTCGAATGAGGCAGGTCAGGGGTCAGCGCCCATCGCGCATGCTGCTGCACGTGCAGATGAGCCTGCGTCAGAAGGGATGGTGTCCCTCTTAGAGCCGTTTATTGACACGCTCATTATTTGTACGTTGACGGGACTTGTCATTCTCTCGTCCGGAGTTTGGAAGGAGAAGTTTGAGAACGATTTCCAACGTTTTGATACCGAATTTGTCGAAGGAGAGTATCTCGAGACCAATCCCGAGCACGTGACGTTGCTCTTCAGGCATCTCGACCTAAATCCACCAGCGGACGACCCTGTACGTTCCTTAAACGCGACACTATCTGTCTCGGCCGGAAGCATTGTCAGCCCACCGAGCACCGTGTTGCACAACCGTTCGATCGCGCTGGACGTTGTGATCGAGCAGGCGGGAATGCCCTACACGGGCGTTGCCCAAGTGATTGCAGGTAAATTGCAAGGAGACTTTAATGTCCGCGGTAAATCGCTCCTGCACTCCGTGCCCCTCACCACAGAGGCATTTAAGCGCAGTTTCTTGGGCGACTATGGGCAGTATATTGTGAGTGTTGGACTGGTGCTGTTCGCGTTTTCAACAGCGATTGCCTGGTCCTACTACGGCGATCGCGCCATGACTTATCTCTTTGGGGCAAAGTCAGTGACACCCTTCCGCGTCGTCTATGTCGGAAGTTTTTTTATCGCGGCAATCGTGGACACCACGCTGGTTTGGTTGATCAGTGCGGTGACGCTAGCACTGATGGCATTACCGAACCTATTCGGCATTGTTTTGCTACGTAAAGAAATGAAAAGTTCGATCGACGATTACTGGCAAAACGTAGCCGATCAGCCTGACGATCCTTAATCGCCATCGCACTCCGCTTCACCCCTCAGAGTAGGGGGGCGGATTGACACATCGCGCAAATTGCGTAGACGCGTTTAGGATCGTTAAGCACCATAAGTCGCTGGACGTCGTCTAGAACGCCGCTAGAAGAGACGCGGGTAACGGCGGACAACCATCGGCTTTTCGAAAGAACACCGGCGAGGCCGAAATTGTCGATCAACTGATTGATGAATTGTTCCTGTGGCGAGAGGGGTGTGGAAAGAAACTTGATATCGTAGTCGCCAAGTTCGACCAATTCGGCCGCTGCCCGAATGGAATCTTCCAGGTTGCCTAACCCGTCGACTAAGCCAAGTTCTAGCGCGTCTTGACCGGTCCATATTCTGCCCTGACCAATGGCGTCAACGTCTTCGATGTCCATATCACGACCTCGGGCCACCAGGCTAAGGAACGTTTGATAGATAAAATCAACCGAGGCTTGCAGAACCGTTTGAGTGCCCTCATCGAGACTCCCCATGAGATCCATGGAGCCGCTATATGGGGTTGTGCCAATGCCATCGCGGTTAATACCGATGGCGGAGAGCGTTGCTTCGATCTCGGGGACAATACCGAAGACGCCAATCGAGCCTGTCACTGTGCTCGGGGATGCCCAAATTTGATCGGCAGTCGCCGATATCCAGTAACCGCCGGATGCGGCGGTGCTGGCCATGGATACCACCACGGGGACGCCCGAGGATTGCAGTTGTTCAAGTTCTTCACGGATTAATTCCGAGGCCAGCGCACTACCTCCCGGCGAGTCGACGCGGACCACGAGGGCTTTAATACGTTCGTCTTTGCGGATGTCCTGAATTAAATTACGGGTGCTGATTGCGCCGATGGCACCGGGTGGTTGATCACCCATGAGAATCGTGCCCGTTGCAGTGAGCACCCCGATGGATGGTTTTTGGCTCGGGAAACTCGGCCGACGGATTGCTGCCAGGTAACTGTCGGTATCGATTTGTTTGAACGTATCTTCGTGCTCACCAATGCGTTGTTTGAGTTGTTCGATGAATGTATCGAGGGTCATGAGTTCATCAACGAGACCTTGGTTCAACGCGACACGCGCCATATCGCCGGATTCGGACGTGAGCAGTTCGTCATAGGCGTTCGAATACGTGCGGATAACCTCCAACGGAAGGTCGCGATTTGATGCGACCGTGTTGAGATAACGTGACCAAAGCTGGTCGATCATCACACGATTGGCTTCTTTGGCCTCTGGTGACATATCGGATCGCGTGTAAGGTTCGACGGCTGCTTTGTATTCGCCAGCTCTAAAAATATGGATTTTGACCTTGAGTCGATCGAGCAAATCCCGAAAGTACGGTTGGTACGCACTCATACCGGTCAGCATGAGTTCGCCCAGTGGGTGCATGTATATCTCGTCGGCAAAGCTCGCGAGAAAGTACTGACCCTGGCTAAAGTAAGTACCGGAAGCGATCACGGGTTTGCCGCTGTCTTCGCGAAAAGCCCGCAGTGCCGCACCAATGTCGCTTAAGTGGGTCAAACTTGCAGACGACATCTCGGAGAGTTCCAGAAGCAGCATGGCGACTCGCTCATCTTTGGCAGCACTTTCAATCGCGTCGATAAGATCCCGGACAACCGTCTGTTGACTGACACCCAACCCCATCAAGGCGTCGATGGGATCAAGTTGTCCACGCTCTTCAACCAATGTCCCGGTTGGAGCGAGGATGAGGGCTGTTCCATCCATGACTTTTGGCGTACCCGGCACCGATACGATGCTGATAAGAACGAAAAGAAAAATGAGTGCAATAATCGTATTGGCGAAAGCGACGCGAGCGAATGCGAATGCACGACCGATCGCAGCAAAAAAATTCCGGATGGGCTGGTTTGTCGTCATGGATCTACGTCGCGTCCGTTTGGGTTGCAGATTCTCCAAGCTTCGCTGCGAAATAGAAAGGACGGTTGAGGCCATTGATAGCGTGTGCTCAACTATCCGGGTGGCATCCAATTTCCTATATCGAGACTGAATATCCGATATATATTTAACATAAACGTTTATATAACAGTTATTTACAGACAAAACATAAGATGAATTCTTTATGGACATGGGAAGCGTTATGTTTTGCGGTCGGGTTGGATCCTACGGAAGGACCGGACGTAGCCGGAATCAGCATCGACAGCCGGACGCTTAAGGCTGGGGATCTATTTGTCGCGCTTCACGGCGATCCCGGTCCGCGTTTTTTTTCGAGTCATCGGAGCGATCGCGACGGACACGACTTCGTTGCGGACGCCATCAAAGCTGGGGCCGTGGGTGTTTTGGTGGACCGAGAGGTCGACGCCGAAATTTCGGCACTGCACGTTGAGGACACGTTGGACGGGCTATGGCAAATAGCGGCCGCGCGACGCGGCAACTATCCAGGCAAGGTCGTTGCGCTGACCGGTAGTAGCGGTAAAACCACGTTGAAGAACTTCCTTGCAAGCGCGCTGGACACTTTTGCCTCTGAAGGAAGTCAAAACAATCATATTGGCGTGCCGCTCAGTCTGGCGCGTACATCGGTATCGGACGGGCCTGCCGTGTATGAGTTAGGAACCAATCACCCAGGTGAAATAGGACCGTTGTCTCAGCTTGTTACGCCCGATGTCGCCGTGGTCTTGAATGTCTCCCCAGCACACATCGAGTACTTCGACAGCATCGATGCTCTGCGCCAAGAGAAACTGGCGATTGTGGAAGGCTTGTCACCGAACGGGACGTTGGTGTTGGCGGACGATCCCGATCTGACCGTTCCGAGCGGTATCAATTCACTTCGATTTGGTCATGACTCGTCAGCCGATGTGTGCATTGTTAATGAGACACAAGACTGGGTTGCGTTGGAAACGCCTTCGGGAAGAATCGAGATGGATATTCCAGGCGGCGGCAAGCATAGAGCCATGACGTTGGCAGCGGCCGGCGCAGTCCTCTTCGCGCTTGGGGAGCCACCACGATTGCTTGAACGGATTCGCGCCTCGTCGATACCCGAAGGCCGTGGCAACCGGATTTCCTGCGGACGCATAACGTTGATTGACGATAGCTATAACGCGAACCCGGCTAGCATGAGAGCTGCCCTCGAGGTCCTTGCGGGATCGGAAGGAGGCCGCCGCATTGCGGTGTTGGGTGACATGCTTGAGCTCGGGGAAGATTCCACAAATTATCACCGAGAGCTTCAAGCCCACATGGATGGCATCGATGGCGTGGTCTGCGTCGGAAAACGTATGCAGGCGTTGGATGCGTGTTTAGATCGTGAACGGCGGATGCGATATTTCGAGCGGGCCGATCAAGCGTTGATCGACTATTTGTTGTCGGTGACGCGAAGCGGAGATGTTTTGCTGGTGAAGGGGTCCCGTGGCATTTTTTGGTCCCAAGGGTTTGTTGCGTCACTGATGGACGCGTTTGACGCGGCTTGATGCGTATTCAGTTTTCGGGTTCCTTTTTTTCGCGCACTGTAACTGCCGCTTCGGCGGGCGCCCCGGCGCGGTCCGTTGTCCACGGGAGGAGTTTGTAACTGGGTGTGTCGGCGAAGTCGTAAAATGGATACTTGATGATTTCGAAATAGGGTGAATAGTCGAAGTCGCTCGGCGTGCAAAGTTTTGGGTTACGGCGGTAGAGACGGATACGATCTTGCTCGCTACGTTGAACGAGAGGAAGGATCGGAAATTCCACGGCGGCAAACGCTTCGGCGATCATGGTCGAGCAGACCGTGCGGGTCTCAGAGCCAGCCCGTGTACGAAAGAGGGATGATCGCCAACGCCGAGGAAGAATGCCCCAAGGAAAGAGAAACCGTGCCAGGTCAAATATTTGCCGGATATCGTAGTTAAGTCCCAGACTGTTGATGGCGTGTGTGCTGATGGTTTGAGCATCTTCAGCTGAAAGTCCCACGGGTCGACAAATTCGTACGTGGTCGTCGGCGTACTCCGTGAGCGCACACACGAGCGTGCCTGCGCCCAACTGGCTCTCGATGACCAACTGTGTACTCGGTGGAAATGCCGATCGACGGGATAGCGCGGCGCGGCTCTCCTCGTTTTCGATATCGTGAAGACGGCCGATGTAGAGCGTGGCGTGGGACCACGGGCTTTGGGTGACGACCTTGATGACGTCACTGATTCTTGATCGTCCTTCAACCAGCAACACGTCGCTGGGTTTGAGTTCATGGCGAATGCGGTCGAAGTCTGAAAGCGGATTAATCCGCGGGGGACGCCGGCGTTGTAGCCAACGAGACAACGGTGTAGAGATGAATCGCGAAACCAGTTTCATGCGGTAGTATCCTAACGTGCTCCCTTCATGTTTTTCGTTTATTAGGGTTGGCTAATGATTGTTGACAAACAAGGCCGGCGTTTTCGCAATCTACGTCTCAGTCTGACGGCAGCGTGTAATTATGCCTGCACTTACTGTGTCCCTGATGGGAAGCGATTGCAGGCTGCATCGGCCGAACTCGAAGGGGAGGAGATGGTGCGGGCGGTTTCGCTGTTGGTGTACGGAGCTGGTATCGAAAAACTTCGCATTACCGGTGGTGAACCGTTGTTGTCGCCGAAATTTGACGAAATCATCGCTGGTGTGATGGCGTTGCCGCTTCATGATGTCGCGTTGACGACCAACGGCCAGTTGCTCCCGCGAAAAGCGGATCTGCTGGTGAATTCAGGTCTTAAGCGGATCAATGTCAGTCTTGATACGTTGGACGCAAATCGATTTCGAGCCATTGCGCGGGGCGGCGACCTCGCGACCGTTTTGCAAGGGATCGAGTTGATGCTGGATGCGAACGTTAAGGTTAAGGTGAATATGGTTCCGATGCGTACTGCCAACGCTGAGCAAGTCTTACCGATGTTGGATTATTGTCTTGAACGCGGTATCGAGCTTCGATTCATCGAACTCATGAACATGGGCCATCTCAAGCACAACGCTGGCTATACGCGTGACTTTATTGGTATGGACGAGTTGTTGGACGCGATCAGCGCCCGTTATGAATTTGTTCGGACCGATGCTGCCTATGACTCCACCTCGATACGATATGAAATTCCAGGCCATGGGCACTTTGGCATTATTGCGAATGAAAGTGAGCCATTTTGCAGTGCATGTACGCGGCTTCGGCTTTCTTCCAATGGCTATCTATATGGCTGCCTGTCCAACACCGAATGCCACGATATCCGTCCACTTCTTAGTCAACCTTTCCATTTAGCGTTGAATGCACTGCAGGAGATTTTGCGAAACGCGCTTGCCGATAAGCAAAACCTCGCGTTTAGTGGTGAAGTCACCGTCATGAAGTTCATTGGCGGATAAGAGATAAGTGTCTGAGGAATACGAGCGGTTACTCCGACTTGCTCGTGAACAGACGCTCCCGCCCGTTGCTACGTGGGAGCCCGACCGCGTCGGGGAAATTGATATCCGTATTCGTGCGGACGGAATTTGGTTTCATGAAGGAACGGAGATCAAGCGTCGTGCGATTTCGCGACTTTTTTCGACCATCCTGCGTCGTGAGGACGATGACTATTATTTGGTCACGCCCGTGGAAAAACTCCGTATTGTTGTCGAAGATGCGCCGTTTGGAGCTATCGCCATGGAAGTCGCCGGTACGGGTCGCGACCAGTCGCTGCTCTTCACCACCAATTGCGATGACCACGTTGTTGCTAGTAAAGATCACCCACTCAGAATGGGTTCGAGTCATACGGGACCTAAGCCGTATCTGATGGTTCGCGACGGACTGGAAGCGTTAGTTGCACGTAGCGTTTACTACCGACTCGTCGAACTTGTGGAAGACGAGGATGCCGACGAGTTGTGTGTCTGGAGTGCAGGGGCCCGGTTCGTTCTGGGCCAAGCGAAGATGGAAGACGAGCGATAAGCATTGGGCCTTATGACGAAACTGGCCTATTACATGTTCGGGTAGTTGGGCCCGCCCGTTCCTTCCGGGACCACCCACGTAATGTTCTGTGCAGGATCTTTAATGTCGCAGGTTTTGCAGTGCACGCAATTTTGCGCATTGATTTGGAAACTCGGTGACCCGTTTTCTTCGACCACTTCGTAGACACCCGCTGGACAGTAGAGTTGGGCAGGTTCCGCGTACATGGGCAGGTTGTCGCGAATAGGGATATCAGGATCCGTTAGCGTGAGATGGCAGGGTTGATCTTCCTCGTGATTCGTACTTGAAAGGAAAACGCTCGAGAGCTTGTCGAAGGAGAGCGTTCCATCGGGTTTCGGGTAATCAATTGGGTTGCAATCGGCGGCGGGCTTCAAGGTGTCGTGATCAGGTGTTTTATCGCGTAGCGTGAATGGATGTTTCCCCCGCGTGAACGCTTGCTCAAATACGCTGTAAGCCGAACCAAAGAACATCCCGAATTTGTGCAATGCCGGTCCCGCATTTCGCGAGCCATAGAGCTCGTCATAGAGCCAGGAAGACTCAAAGCGCTCCTGGAGATCGATGTCGGCAACGGTCGACCCAGAACGGACGGCTTCGAATACGGCTTCTGCACCGAGCATGCCCGACTTCATGGCGGTATGGCTGCCCTTCACTTTAAGCACGTTCAGAAAGCCAGCGTCGTCTCCGATCAGTGCGCCACCAGGAAACGTTAATTTCGGAAGTGCGGGAAACCCACCTTTTACGATGGCCCGAGCACCGTAAGCCACGCGCTTTCCGCCGGACAAATGGCTGGCGATTGCAGGGTGATGCTTCCAACGCTGCATTTCATCAAAAGGGCTCAAGTAGGGGTTTGAATAACTGAGATCGACGATGAGGCCAAGAGAGACCTGATTGTTCTCGAGGTGATAAAGGAAACTGCCACCGCCGGTACCAGCAAACCGGCCCAATGGCCAACCTAAAGCATGAACGACTTTTCCGGGCTGAGCTTTCTCAGGCGGAATATCCCATAGCTCCTTCAATCCGATAGCGTAGTGCTGGGTGCCGCTGCTTGCATCGAGTTCGAAGTGCTGCAAAAGCTGCTTGCCTAAGTGTCCGCGGCAACCTTCGGCAAAGAGCGTGTATTTGGCGCGAAGTTCGTAGCCTGGTTGGTAAGTTGGTTTTTTATCGCCCGCACTGCTCACGCCCATGTCGCCTGTGGCAACGCCGTTGACGCGGCCGTTGTCGTCAAACAGGATCTCCGATGCGGCGAAACCAGGGAAAACGTTAACGCCGAGTGCCTCGGCTTGTTCACCGAGCCATCGACATAGATTGCTAAGGGACAGCGCATAGTTTCCGCTGTTGTGTAAAGGCTTGGGGATAAGGACTTTGGGTAACGGGATCTTGGTCGTTTCGTTCAACAGAAAGTAGTACTCGTCCGCAGTAACAGGATTTGAAACCGGCGCATCCATGCCCTTCCAATCCGGAAACAATTCGTCGAGTGCTTTGGGTACAAAGACCGCGCCTGAGAGAATGTGGGCACCGATCTCGCTGCCTTTTTCAACGAGGCACACGGAGATTTCGTGATCGTATTCGGCGCCGAGTTGCATGAGCCGAACTGCGGCGCTGAGTCCCGCAGGTCCACCACCAACGATCACGACATCGAATTCCATGGATTCGCGTGTTTGTTCTTCCACCCGACGTCCCTACCGCAAAGTTGCTGAATTATAAGGTGCAATGTAGGAGAATACCGCGCTCGACCGGATCGTCGATGACGATGCTTTAGCGTAGTCCATTGGTCATACCGATCGTTTTTTCCAGCAGCAGACTTTGGATATTCATGAAGGTACTGGTACCCGTTAAGCGCGTCGTCGACGCCAACGTCAAAGTGAGAGTTAAGTCCGATGGGACGGGCATGGATTTGGCTAACGTAAAAATGGCGGTTAATCCATTTTGCGAAATTGGCATCGAAGAAGCCGTTCGACTAAAAGAAGCGGATATCGCCACGGAAGTCATTGCGGTATCTGTGGGCGCTTCCCAGTGTAAAGAACAGCTTCGCACGTGCTTGGCCTTAGGGGCGGACCGGGCGATCTTAGTTGAGACCGACGAGGAATTAGAGCCGTTGGCCATCGCCAAGGTGTTGGAGGCGATCTACGAGCAAGAACGACCCGAAATCGTCATCTTCGGGAAACAGAGCATCGACAGCGACAATGGGCAGACGGGCCAGATGTTCGCGGCGCTGACCGGAATAGCGCAAGGCACGTTTGCATCGGAGCTACGTATTACCGACGGGAAGGCGGAAGTGGTGCGTGAGATTGACGGTGGTCTACAAACCGTTCTGCTGTCTTTACCTGTCGCCATTAGTACGGATTTACGCCTCAACACACCGCGTTATGCATCGCTACCCAATATCATGAAAGCCAAGAAAAAACCTATGGATGTCACATCACCGGGCGATCTTGGTGTCGATGTTGGGGCGCGTACGACGGTTCTGAATGTATCGCCACCACCAGAAAGGGCAGCGGGTATCAAGGTCGAGAGTGTCGACGAGCTGGTGGATAAATTGCGTCATGAAGCGAAGGTGATCGAATGAGCATTTTGGTTATAACGGAACACGACAATTCTGTGCTTCGCCCCGTCACGTTGAGTGTCGTTACTGCAGCCATCGAAATTGGCGGGGAGATTGATTTGCTGGTTGCCGGCAGCGGTTGCCAAACGGTTGCGGACGAGGCGTCCAAAATCCCTGGTGTTGCACGTGTGCGCCTGGCCGACAATCCGGCTTATGAAAATGCACTTGCCGAGAACATGGCGTTACTTATCGCTGAACTCGCCGAAGAGTACGATCATGTCCTGGCTGCTCACACCACCACGGGGAAGAATTTTTTGCCGCGGGCAGCGGCGATACTCGACGTGCAAATGATTTCGGACATCATTGCCGTTGATTCGGCGGACACGTTTAAGCGGCCTATCTATGCAGGTAATGCGATTGCTACCGTTCAATCCAGTGATGCGAGAAAAGTAATTTCTGTGCGAGGTACCGGTTTCGATCCGGTTACCGGCGAGGGAGGTGGTGCGTCGATCGAATCGGTCGATAGCGTTTGCGACGCAACCCTTTCCACCTTTGTGGGTGAAGAAATTGCCAAATCCGAACGGCCCGAATTGACCGCAGCGGAGATCGTTATCTCGGGCGGTCGAGGGATGCAGAATGGTGAAAATTTCCAATTGCTCGAAGGGATAGCCGACAAGCTTGGCGCGGCGATCGGTGCGTCTCGCGCTGCCGTGGACGCTGGGTTTGTTCCGAACGACATGCAGGTAGGTCAGACTGGGAAGATTGTCGCTCCAGATCTTTATATCGCGGTGGGGATATCGGGCGCGATACAACATCTCGCGGGTATGAAGGATTCGAAAGTGATTGTCGCGATCAACAAGGATGAAGACGCGCCCATTTTTCAAGTGGCCGATTACGGTCTAGTAGCAGACCTTTTTCAAGCGCTTCCTGAACTCGAAGCCGCTCTATAAGCCGATCCGTGATCCGTTTCAGTGCGGCGTGCGAGGGGTACGCCTCGCGGTAAACCATGTGACGGGTTGAGCGTGGTCGTGGACGCCACTAGCAACGTCGAGAATCAGCGAGAACAACGCCATCCGTATCAAGACGCCGTTATCGGTTTGGCGAAAGATTGCCAGGTTTGGGTTGGCGTTAAGATCGTCATCGAGTTCCTGCGCAGCTGCTCTGGAGTCTCGTGGCAACGGGTGCATGATGACGGTGTTCGGCTCGCAATGCTGCGTATATATCGACTGATTTATGCGGAATAGCCCTCGGTACCGATCCGCTTCCTGTTGGGAGGGGAAACGTTCTTCTTGGGTACGGGTGACGTAAAGGATATCGACATGACTTACCCCCTCCTCAAGGTTGTGGAAAGTTTCGACGTGGTGTCCCTTAGTCTCCAGATCGCTAACGGAATCTTCTGGGGCCGTCAGATCAGGCGGCGAAACTAGATTGACCGTGACGTTGTCGAAAAGCGCTAGAAGTTTCAGTAGCGAATGGACCGCGCGCCCGTAACGGAGATCGCCCACAACGGCGATGCGAAGCCCGTCAATATGATCACCCCGATCGGCAAGCTCCTTGCGGATCGTGTAAAGATCGAGGAGGGCTTGAGTGGGGTGTTCATTCGACCCGTCACCGCCGTTGATGACCGGTACGCGTGAGGCTACCGCAAATTCTTTCACCGAACCCGCGGTTGGGTGACGCATGACGATCACGTCGCTGTAGCCGGATAGCACCCGCGCCATGTCGTGAAGCGATTCCCCCTTCGCGATTGCCGACGATTTGATTTCGGTGGTTTCTCTGACTTCGCCACCGAGTAAATTAAACGCGCAGCCGAATGAAACTCGCGTACGCGTGCTCGACTCAAAAAACATGTTGGACAGAATCGCACCCTGGAGCACCCTGGTGATGCGTGTGCGGTGAGCGTACGGTTCCATATCGTCGGCGACGGCAAAAATTTGCTCGATATCGGCCCGGTCGAACTGATCGACAGAAAGGATGTGGCTACCGACGAAGTCCAAGGCGGAACCCCCTTGGGAGCGGTAAGTTCGCAGCGTCTGCCGGTTTTGTCAACGTGTTATGTCAATTCGTGGTCGAGGATAGGTCATCGGGCTAATAACGGGCCGTGAGATTGAGGTCGTCGTGGGACGTGCACTGGTATGATTGGTGATGTTTTTTCGACATCGAGAAGGTCTTGGCGGCAAATGATGCGCCGACTAGTGAAGTAACGGCGATAGATATAGAAACAGCGGACGCTGGATTCGAATTGAAACTCGAAGACGACGAAGCTGAGCTTCTCCCCTATACGTTTGCACGGCGCTTCGGCGTGGTGATCACTAATACGCCGTCAAATGTTGACGGAAGATTGACCGTAGCGTGCCGATCGAAACCCGATTTGACGACGATGGCCGAGCTTCGGCGATTCGCTGGCCGCGGATTTGTCCTCGAGAACGTCGGTGATGAGGAATTCGACCAACTGCTGGGCCGAGTTTATGCGCGCGACGGATCCCAGGCGCGGCAAATGGTCGAGGATATTGACGATGAACTTGATCTCGCGAGGCTCGCGGACGCACTGCCGGAAACCGAGGATCTGCTCGAACGCGAAGACGATGCGCCCATTATCCGGCTTATCAATGCGTTGTTGACACAGGCCGTCCGAGAAAACGCATCCGATGTGCACATCGAAACCTTTGAAAAGGTTTTGCAGGTTCGGTTCCGAGTCGATGGGGTGTTGCGTGAGGTCGTCCAGCCGCGACGGGCACTGGCGCCGTTGTTGGTGTCACGAATCAAAGTGATGGCGAAACTCGATATCGCTGAAAAACGCATACCACAAGATGGTCGTATTCCTTTGCGTATAGGAGGTCGAGAGATCGACCTGCGTGTTTCTACCCTACCCACGGGCAATGGGGAGCGTGTTGTGTTGCGCTTGCTCAATAAAGAGGCCGGACGACTTGAACTACAGAAGCTGGGGATGGATGCGACGACGCTGCAGCGGCTACAGAGAATCGTCACCAAACCGCACGGTATTTTCTTGGTCACGGGTCCGACGGGATCTGGAAAGACAACGACCCTTTACGCGTCCTTGGCAGAACTGAACGCCGATACGATCAATATTTTGACGGTCGAAGATCCGATCGAATATAACTTGCCGGGCATCGGTCAGACCCAGGTGAATGCCCGAGCTGACATGACCTTTGCGCGGGGCTTGCGCGCGATCCTACGACAGGACCCCGATGTGGTCTTGGTGGGTGAGATCCGCGATTTGGAAACCTCGGAAGTGGCGATACAGGCAAGCCTTACGGGGCACCTCGTTATGTCGACGTTGCATACCAACAGTGCTGTCGGAGCCGTTACACGACTGGTGGACATGGGCATCGAGCCGTTTCTTCTCGCGACGAGTTTGGTGGGAGTGCTTTCGCAACGACTGGTACGGGTATTGTGTCCCGAGTGTAAGGTGGTTCACGTTGCTGATGCCTCGGAGAGGGAATTTCTTGGTTCGGGCGCGGACGCGGTTATTTACCAACCGAACGGTTGCGACTCGTGTGCACATACGGGCTATAAGGGCCGTACTGGCATCTATGAATTGGTCGTTGTCGACGACGATCTGCGCCAGCTCATTCATGATCAGGCGTCAGAGCAGGTGATGGTTGATCATGTAAGAGGCGACGCGCCAACGATCCAAGACGACGGACGCCAGAAAGTACTCTCTGGCGATACGACGATCCAGGAAATTCTACGCGTCACGCTGGAAGACTAGGCAATGCCTGCATTCGAATACCTTGCCCTTGACCCGAATGGGCGTCGCCGAAAGGGCGTTGTTGAAGGCGATAGCGGGCGTCATGTACGCCAGACGCTAAGGGATCAGGGCCTGTCGCCGCTCGAAGTGGTTGCCACGAACCAAGGAACGAAAACGGGCCTCGACCGTTTTTCGCTTCGATTGGGCATGTCGCAACTGGGTCTTGCCATGTTCACGCGTCAATTGGCGACGTTGATCGCGGCCGGTCTGCCGATTGAGGAGGCGTTATCCGCCGTTGCCCAACAGACCGAGCGTCGGCGCGTGACCTCTATGATCATGACGGTGCGGAGTCGAGTCTTGGAAGGACAATCGCTTGCGTCTGCGCTCGCGGAATTTCCATCGACGTTTGCAAGTATGTTTCGCTCAACGGTAGCGTCGGGTGAACAATCCGGTCACCTCGATACGATTCTTAATAATTTGGCGACCTATACAGAGCAGCGGTTCGAAGCTCGGCGTAATGTCGAGATGGCCATGTTCTACCCCATCCTCCTTCTCGTCGTCGCATTTTTTATTGTTGGCGGTCTGATGGTGTTTGTGGTTCCGGAAATTGTTCGCGTGTTTGATAACACGGACGCCGAGTTACCCTTCATCACGAGTGCGCTGATTGGACTTAGTAGCTTTGTACGCGCTTACTTCGTTTGGATTGCCCTCGTCATTATCGCCACGCCATTTGGTGTCCGATGGCTGCTTGCACGGCCTGATATCCGTCAAAGCTGGGACCGACGCACTGTGCGCACCCCATTTATCGGACGAATCGTAAGAGGGTCAAATGCTGCGCGTTACGCGAGCACGCTGTCCATCCTGAGTTCAAGTGGCGTTCCCTTGGTGGATGCGATGACGATTGCATCCGAAGTCGTCAGCAATGAATGGATGAAGCAACGCTTGTCTGATGCGGTTCAGCGTGTAACGGAAGGGTCAAGCCTGCGGGCCGCGCTCGAATCGACAGGAAGCTTCCCGCCCATGTTTCTGCACATGATCGCAAGCGGAGAATCGAGCGGGGAACTCGACGTCATGTTGGCGAAGGTAGCGGATTATCAGCAACAAGAACTGGAGCGGATTGTGACAACGCTGGTACGCTTGTTCGAACCGCTTATGTTATTAGTGATGGCGGCCGTGGTTCTCGTTATTGTGATGGCGATATTGTTACCCATTCTCAACATGAACACTTTGGTGATGTGATGCCCAAACAGAAATTTCGTCGTCGCCCGTGCAACAGGCAAGAGGGTTTTACACTCATTGAAATCATGGTGGTGGTTGTCATTATCGGCTTGTTGGCTTCTCTCCTGGTTCCAAACATATTGGGGCGCGGTGACGAAGCACGGGTCATGGCGGCCCAAAACGATATACGTGCCATGGGTACGGCGCTTGATCTCTATCGTCTCGACAATTCGCACTACCCGTCGACCGAGCAAGGCCTTGAGGCCTTGGTCAATAAACCGGCCGGGTTCCCCGAACCACGTAGTTGGGGGCCGGAACCGTATTTAAGGAAGTTGACAACTGACCAGTGGGGCACTGCTTACCTCTACATCAACAGTGGGCGCCAATTCGACCTGTACTCGCTCGGGGCGGATGGCCAGGCAGGGGGTGAAGGCATTGCGGCGGACATTTTCTACAAGGACTTGTAAGCCAACGGTAACGTATTCAATCAAGGTTCGATCGTCTAAGCACAAAGGGTTTTCACTCCTTGAGCTCCTGCTAGTGGTGGTCATCATTAGCGTTTTGATGGGAACCGTCGTCCTATCGTTTTTTGGATCCGATCGGGAGCAGCGCCTTAAAACCGCGGCGCAACGGATGGCCACTGCCATCGAGCTCGCGCGCCATGAATCGCTGGCCCGTAATGAAACTTGGGGTATCTACGTTGATGTGGATTCGTATGCCTTTGCCATTTACGACGAGTCTGAAGAAACCTGGTACGAGACGGAGATACGACCGTTTGATCGATACGACCTGGACGCGGGTACTACCCTCAGCGTGGACGGTCCGTCCGGGCCCGCGGCTGATTCTGGGTTGGTGGACTTGTCGTCCTCGGTGTCTCGTCGTCGCGCGCCGCATATCGTGATTTATGCGAGTGGCGAACAAACCCCGTTTGAAGCGCATTGGATTCCTGATTGGGGAGCGACGGGATGGACGGTATTCTCTGATGGTATTCAGAGGACACGGATTACGGCGTTAGGGGACCGTAACTAATGGTTAGAAGCCACGATATCTCGGCGATTAGGTTCGTGAAGGAGAGGGGATTTTCGTTGCTCGAATTGATGGTCGCTCTCGCGATCCTAGCCATTGTGGCAACGAGTGTTTATTCGCGCGGTGGCGATGCTGCGGTTCAGCTGCATGGATTGGAACGGCGCACTCTGGGTCACTGGGTCATGTTGAATCACTTGACCAAGATACGCTTGGGGCAGCGTGGCAAAGACACACCCATACGACTCAGTACGCTGCGGGAACGTAAGATCCTAGGTGACCGAGTGTGGGAGGTGGATACGGAAATTCGACAAACAGCACACCCATGGGTACGTCGGGTCGAACTGGTCGTGTATCTCATTGACGACGGCGTCGAAGTTGGACCGGTCGATCGCATTACTGCGTTTGTCGGGCGATATTGATGTCGTCACGCGGCTTTACTTTGCTCGAAATGTTGGTCGCACTGAGTGTGTTCTCTGTGATTGGGATTATGTCGAGCCAGCTAGTTGTTAGGATGATGGATACGACGGAGCGCGTCACCGAGCGAGGTAGGGAATTGACCGAATTGCAGCGAGCGTTCGAAATACTCCGACGTGATATTGAGCAGGTTTCCTTTCGTTACGTACGCGACGAGCTCGGCGACGCCGGTTTGCCGCTTGAGATCGGTGGTCATGAATTGATCGAATTGACACGCAACGGGTGGGTCAACCCGACGGGTGCGGCGAGAACGGAGCTTCAGAGAGTCGGATACGAACTACGAGGTTCCGATCTGTATCGGATATTTTGGCCGGTGCTTGACCGTGCACCCGCGACCCAACCATTGGAACAGTTGCTTTTGAGCGATTTGTTGAATGCGGAATTTCGTGCCGTTGATCTGTCGGGTGCCGAGTATCTCTATTGGCCATTATCTCCGGAATACCATGAAGACCCCGAACGACAATTGGTTGCGATACGACTGACAGTCGATTCTGAGATTTTTGGTGAGATCCAACGTTTGTGGGAGGTCCCAGTTGAGGCGGACGTTCTTTCTCAGACGAGCACGGAAACTGTTGAAGGAAAGATGGAAGAAGAGGTGGAGGATTGATGATCCATGGTCGCAATCATGGCGTTGCTCTCGTTAGCGTATTGCTTATCGTTGCGGTGGTGAGCGCTCTGGCGTACCACTTAATGACGCATCACGCCCTCACGCTTGCAGCTAGCCGACAACTATTCGAGCAGGCGCAACTCCGAGAATATGCACTTGGTGGTGAAATCTTTGCACGCCAAATGCTCTACGAAGATTGGGAGCAGGAGTCATCACGCTCGATCGATACATTCCTAGAAAAGTGGTCAAAGCCGTTCAACCCACCGCAGATTGAGGACGGTGAGGTCGAGGTTCGCGTGACGGATCTTGCGGGGCGATTCAACCTCAATTCCGTCGTGGGTGGAGGAGGGCTTGAAAATCACGCTCGGTTAAAACGCCTGTATCGCGCGTTGAATATTGATTCGAGTCTCGCCGATCGATGGCTTGATTGGATTGACGACGATTCGGAGGTGACGGGGTTGGGGTTGGAGGATGGTGACTACCTTTTGTATGACGTGCCCTACCGGACGGCTAATCAACCGGCCGCCCATCTTTCGGAGGTCGCTCTCGCTGCAGGGTTGAGTCGTGAGGAGTTCGCGCGGTTTCGATCACACGTGACGGTTCTGCCCCCTTTACGATTGGGCGTCAACGTGAATACCGCGACGTCATCTGTGCTTGAAAGTTTGGGCCCTAATTTTGGACCGTCTGAAGCGCAATCGTTGGTACAATCTGAACGAGAATATGAGGATATCGAATCCTTCACGGCTGATTATGCTGCGCTTGGTGATAGCGCGGGTGTGCTTGCGGTTCGTAGCGACTATTTTGAGATCAGCGTGCGCGTGGAGCGGTTCGAAAGCCGAGTCGTATTGACTACGGTTGTGTATCGGGACCCATCGTCGGGCCAGTTGTCGGTTTTATCTCGCGACTTTGGGCAGAAATTTTCGATGCCGTTGGCAGAAGCGGACGGCGTGAGCAAGGTATAAGACCGCGGTAAGGCGGACACTTTCGAAGAAAAAACATGCCAACTCTCTTTATCCGATTTTTTGATGCCGTGCAGCCTTCTGAGGATGGGCCTGTGGCAGAGCTGGAATGGCTGACTACTGACCAGGGTGTTATCAAGAACCGTGGCATAACCGATCTTCGTGGTTTGGAGGATCTTGTTGATCCTGTGGACTTTGATGATCCGACGTCTATCGTGTTGATCGTGCCGACCGAACTCGTGGTGTCGATCCGGGTATCGATACCTGGTCGAACTGCATCACAGATACGCCGCGGACTCCCTTACGCGTTGGAGGAATATCTCACCGACGATTTGAATGACATGCACATTGCCAGTGGTGCGATTCGGCCAGGCGAGTCCGTCGACTGCATGGTGTTGCCTAAGACGCTGCTCGAAGATTGGCTCGCCGCTTTGGAGCACGTTGGCTTGAAACCGGGAAAAACATTAGTCGATGGCACGCTGCTTGGTTGCGATGACGGCGCCATTGGCGTGTTGTTTGAGGGCGAGCGCGTGCTTGTT
>JAKUTH010000005.1 GCA_022448085.1 Pseudomonadales bacterium
ACCCGACCTTCAACCTGGCCATGGCTAGATCGTCCGGTTTCGGGTCTACTCCCAGCGACTAAGACGCCCTATTAAGACTCGCTTTCGCTACGCCTCCCCTATATAGTTAAGCTTGCCACTGAGATGTAAGTCGCTGACCCATTATACAAAAGGTACGCAGTCACCCGGCCGAAGCCAGGCTCCCACTGCTTGTACGCACACGGTTTCAGGTTCTATTTCACTCCCCTAACAGGGGTTCTTTTCGCCTTTCCCTCACGGTACTGGTTCACTATCGGTTGGTAAGGAGTATTTAGCCTTGGAGGATGGTCCCCCCATGTTCAGACAGGATTTCACGTGTCCCGCCCTACTCGATTTCATCGTGGATAGGTTTTCGTGTACGGGGTTGTCACCCTCTATGACCGGACTTTCCAGACCGTTCCACTAACCACACCACGACTTAAGGGCTGTTCCCCGTTCGCTCGTCGCTACTCAGGGAATCTCGGTTGATTTCTTTTCCTCTGGTTACTTAGATATTTCAGTTCACCAGGTTCGCCTCACACACCTATGTATTCAGTGTGTGATAACCCCGAAGGGCTGGGTTTCCCCATTCGGAAATCCTCGGATCAAAGCCTGTTTGCCGGCTCCCCGAGGCTTATCGCAAGCTACAACGTCCTTCATCGCCTT
The DNA here is from genome assembly GCA_022448085.1 of Pseudomonadales bacterium. Classification (GTDB taxonomy): domain Bacteria; phylum Pseudomonadota; class Gammaproteobacteria; order Pseudomonadales; family Azotimanducaceae; genus UBA11889. The sequence continues at coordinate 664 of JAKUTH010000005.1, forward strand.
CAGCTGCCAAGGCATCCACCAGATGCGCTTGTTCACTTGACCATATAACCCAACGAACGAGGTGTCCGCTAAGCTCATCGTCGTTAAACTTTCGCCGGATATACCAGCAGTACCGCCGCGGTCGGCGGACTGCGGGATAGCACTCATGCTATCCCAGGCACATCGAACAATTTTTGCTCTCACCGGCATACTTGCCGGCAGAGCGGAGTGTCTTTCACGCTTACGTGAAAAACACGGCTTCATCAGTTTCAAATTGTTAAAGAGCGGGCTTCAATCCTTCGCAGGACCAAACGCCAATATCAAAACGTCATTATTTCGCTTCGATATTAGCGCTCTAGCGGTTGCGCGTTGCAACGCGAGGGAAGCCCCATCCAATGCAAAAATCTACACTCCGAACTCCGACTCTGACGATAGAGCCGCAGATGGTGGAGCCGAGGAGGATCGAACTCCTGACCCCCTGCGTGCAAGGCAGGTGCTCTCCCAGCTGAGCTACGGCCCCTCGGATTGGCTACTGTGCGGTGCGTATAAGTGGTGGGTCTGGGTGGATTTGAACCACCGACCTCACCCTTATCAGGGGTGCGCTCTAACCAACTGAGCTACAGACCCGCTCGCGTAGGCCCAAGGTATGTGAATAAACCATTCGTGTGGGGGCGACGCTAAGCGCCGCCATAAAATCTCCGAAGAGATTCCAGCTCGTGCGTAAAGATCGAGTCCTCGGCTGGATGGTGTATCGGTCTCATCTAGCTTCTCGAGATTCGCAAAGCGAAGCTCGTTCGCTCGACGAGGCGACGACCATCTTTTAGGTTAAGGAGGTGATCCAGCCGCAGGTTCCCCTACGGCTACCTTGTTACGACTTCATCCTAGTCATGAACCACACCGTGGTAGCCGCCCTCCCGAAGGTTAGACTAGCTACTTCTGGTGCAACCCACTTCCATGATGTGACGGGCGGTGTGTACAAGGCCCGGGAACGTATTCACCGCGACATTCTGATTCGCGATTACTAGCGATTCCGACTTCAAGGAGTCGAGTTGCAGACTCCTATCCGGACTACGAGAAGTTTTTTGGGATTCGCTTACCCTCGCGGGTTTGCAGCCCTTTGTACTTCCCATTGTAGCACGTTTCTAGCCCACCCCATGAGGGCCATGATGACTTGACCTCATCCCCGCCTTCCTCCGGTTTGTCACCGGCAGTCTCCTTAGAGTTCCCGGCATAATCCGCTGGCAAATAAGGATAGGGGTTGCGCTCGTTACGGGACTTAACCCAACATCTCACGACACGAGCTGACGACAGCCATGCAGCACCTGTCACACGGTTCCCGAAGGCACCAATCTATCTCTAGAAAGTTCCGTGGATGTCAAGGGGTGGTAAGGTTCTTCGCGTTGCATCGAATTAAAGAACATGCTCCACCGCTTGTGCGGGCCCCCGTCAATTCATTTGAGTTTTAGCCTTGCGGCCGTACTCCCCAGGCGGAGAACTTAACGCGTTAGCTGCGCCACCAAGCCCCAATGGGGCCCAACGGCTAGTTCTCATCGTTTACGGCGTGGACTACCAGGGTATCTAATCCTGTTTGCTCCCCACGCTTTCGCACCTCAGCGTCAGTGTTAGTCCAGGAGGCCGCCTTCGCCACTGGTGTTCCTTCCTATATCTACGCATTTCACCGCTACACAGGAAATTCCACCTCCCTCTACTACACTCTAGCCCGTCAGTTTGAGATGCAATTCCTAGGTTGAGCCTAGGGCTTTCACATCCCACTTAACGAACCGCCTACGTGCGCTTTACGCCCAGTAATTCCGATTAACGTTCGGTCCCTCCGTATTACCGCGGCTGCTGGCACGGAGTTAGCCGGACCTTCTTCTGTGGTTAACGTCAAAGAGCGGGGGTATTAACCCCTCACTTTTCTTCGCCACTGAAAGTGCTTTACAACCCTAAGGCCTTCTTCACACACGCGGCATGGCTGCGTCAGGCTTTCGCCCATTGCGCAATATTCTTTACTGCTGCCTCCCGTAGGAGTCTGGACCGTGTCTCAGTTCCAGTGTGGCTGATCGTCCTCTCAGACCAGCTATGGATCGTCGCCTTGGTAGGCCGTTACCCCACCAACAAGCTAATCCAACGCAGGCTCCTCTAATAGCGCGAGGTTCGAAAATCCCCCGCTTTCACCCCTAGGTCGTATGCGGTATTAGCCCGAGTTTCCTCGGGTTGTCCCCCACTACTAGGTAGATTCCTACGCGTTACTCACCCGTCCGCCACTTTACTCGGCCCCGAAGGACCTTTCTCGTTCGACTTGCATGTATGAGACCTGCCGCCAACGTTCAATCTGAGCCATGATCAAACTCTTCACTTTAAATAGTCTAGTCCGCTACCGACCCCGCAAGGGATCCGAGCGGACAAAAGGTTTGCCAAGGACTCAACTTCATTTGCGAGCGCCCACACGAATGGCTTATTCAACTGTTAAAGAACCGCCCGACGAAATCCCACGCCTCAATTAGTGAGGTTTCAGGATCGTGCCGCCGGCCGAAGGCTGCGTATTATACGCGCGCCGCGCCGCGCCGCAATGACTAAAGGCGGATAAGGTATGTTGCCATCTTAGAGCTAACCTGCCTTTCCGATTTTCTCATTCGTGAAAGAACATATGCCACGATTTTTTGCCTCTTCGCAGCAAATGGTATCGACCAAACAACGCCCGCTCGAGACGAAGGGCCTGACTCCGAAGCTCCACAAGTTCGCCGTTAATTTGCACGCCCTTACCGTCAATGAGTTTACGACCAGCTCCACGAGACTTAGCGAGGCCAGCACGGACAAGAGCCGTAAGCAATTCCTCTTCGTTTTCGACCGAGGTCGAATCCATTCCATCAAGCTGTAACTGTTCCAAATCCTCGCGTTTAAGGTCTGCTACGGCACCACCAAATAGAGCCGCAGTGATGCGTTCTGCAGATGACAGGGCTCGCTGCCCATGGGCTAGCAGAGTGACTTCGCGCGCTAGCAGACGTTGGGCTCCTCGTTCGCCAGGTCGATCACGTAACTCGGTCGCCGCATCTGCGATATCGCTTGAGTCGAGAAAGGTGAAATAACCAAGAAACGGCACGACGTCTTCATCTGCGGAGTTAAGCCAGAACTGATAAAAACGATAGGGAGACGTCATATCGGGATCTAACCAAATCGCTCCATCTACCGTCTTACCAAATTTGAGCCCATCAGAACGCGTAATCAACGGCACTGTAAGGACAAAAGCTTGTTGGCCATCAACTCGTCGGATTAGATCAATGCCACTAATCATATTGCCCCACTGATCACTACCACCAACCTGAATCGTGCACTGGTAACGTCGGGACAACTCGAGAAAGTCGTACGCTTGCAGAAGCATGTAACTAAATTCCGTGTACGAAATACCCTCGCCTTCGCGTCCCAACCTGTTCTTGACAGAATCCCGTTGCATCATCGCGTTCACCGAAAAGTGTTTGCCGATGTCTCGAAGAAAGCCTAAGGCATCCAGTGGGCTCGTCCACTCTAGGTTATCCACCACTCGGGCCGCATATGTACCATCTAAATCGATGAAGCGGGAGACCTGCTGCGAAAGTCGTTCCCCCCAGCCGCGGACTACGTCCACATCGTTTAAGCCGCGCTCGTCGACGCGTTCGGACGGGTCACCGATGAGACCTGTTGCCCCCCCTACCAACGCAATCGGAGAGTGTCCCGCAAGTTGGAAACGACGCAACGTTAGCAGCGGAACGAGGTTGCCGATGTGGAGACTCGGTGCCGTCGGATCAAAACCACAATACAAACTCCGTCCCGACTGTTGTAAGTGAGACTCCAGTCCTTCTCGATCGGATATCTGGGCCAGTAGGTGACGCAGCTCTAGATCAGCTATAGGAGAGGGCATACGAATTCGCTCGAGGACAAGCCGGAAGCCTTGATTACGGACTCGAGGGCTTTCCAACCGAACCAAAACCCATATACTAGCGCAACTTCTTGAACACCCCTACGAATAGGTCCGTCAACGTCCGATTTGAATACCAAGTTGAGGGGGTACTCCTTACGTAACCTCCCTCGCGCGCACCGTGCCATGGCCGTCGTACTGACAATCATTCTCGGGTTTTTCGCGATATCCGGTCTCAATGGGACTAGCGTGCTCGATCTCCCTAGAAAAGATCCTGCTGTGGCCGATTTCAGCTCCCGTGATAAATATCCTGCAATCCCTCCAGAAACTACGGGTTCGAGCGTTGCCGCTGAAATCGATGGTATCAACAACGAGCGCAGATCCTCATCCAACGCGCTAACCGTCATCGTTGAGCCGAGAGACAACCTAGCCGTGATTTTTCAACGAGAAGGCATCTCGGCAAAGGAGCTTCAAATTGTTCTGGAAAGCGACCGGTTAGCGCAACGCCTCAAGCACATTTATCCAGGCCAAAAGCTATTTTTCGAACGACAAGAAGATGGCACGCTGATGCGTTTGGTCTATTCCCCTGTACCACTGGAGTCGCTGGTTTTTGTTCGCCGCGGCAGCTCTTTTGAAGTGACAGAAATCGCTCACCAACCTGAAATCCAAATTAAGGTAATGCATGGCCTCATCGACCACTCCCTATTCGTAGCAAGCCAGCGCATCGGACTCGACGATGAAACAACCATGCGCTTAGCGCAGATTTTTCAGTGGGATATCGATTTTGTACTTGATATTCGCAAAGGCGACGAATTCGACATTGTCGTGGAAGAACTCCATCTAAACGGTGATTTCGTTGGTTATGGAAACATCCTTGCCGCAAGGTTTGTGAATCAAAGTGATGGTTACTTGGCGATTCGGTACGTCGATCGAGACGGGGCAGCAGGCTATTTCAACCCTACTGGCGAAAGTATGAAAAAAGCGTTTCTGAGAGCGCCCCTGGAATTCACCCGCATAAGCTCCAACTTTAATATGAAACGCGTCCACCCGTTGTGGAATCGTACGATGCCCCATCGAGGAATCGATTACGCCGCACCAGTTGGGACGGCGGTACTGGCAGCCGGGACCGGTCAAGTAAGGGTCGCCGGGTATACCAAGGCCAATGGGAACTACGTTGTCATAGGTCATGGCACCGAATTCAAAACAAAGTATCTCCATCTTTCAAAATTTGGTCCTGGTACTAAGCAAGGGAGAAAAGTCACTCAAGGGGAGGTCATCGGATTCGTCGGATCAACCGGCTGGGCAACTGGTCCCCATTTACACTACGAATTTCTTGTCAACGGGAACCACAGGAACCCGCGCACCGTACCGCTACCCAAATCAAACCCGATCAATAAGGCCGAACTCAAACGCTTTCGATCCCATATGCAACCGACCCTTGCTCTACTCGCTAGCGGTAAATCACCCGGGCTCACAACCGCGGCCACTAATTAACGCACCATGCCTCGATTTTTTATCGGCTGTATTTCTGGCACCAGCATAGACGGTCTCGATATTGCTTTGGTTGACATTGAAGCTAAGCCTGCGATTGCTGCTTCGAAGACAGTATCGTTTCCAGAACTCCTCGAAGATGAATTACGCCATCTTTTACAGCCTGGCCCCAACGAAATTTTTCGGCTGGGCCTCGCACACGCTCGGTTAGGAGAGTTCATTGGCACTTCCATCCTCAGTTTCTTGAATGACAATGACCTCGACGCCGGCGATATCGCAGCGATCGGTAGCCACGGCCAAACGGTTCGTCATCATCCTGATTCGGATCCGGGGTTTTCGGTACAGATCGGAAGCGGTAGCCACATCGCCGAAATCACCGGAATCGACACCATCACCGATTTCCGCAGTCGGGATCTAGCGTCCGGCGGCGAGGGCGCACCGCTCGTACCGAGCTTTCATCGAATGCTGTTTCACCCTTATGAGCACGATCAAGTCATTCTCAATATCGGCGGCATCGCGAATGTAACGATCCTCTATTCGCACGAGCAACAGCCGTTTGTTGGTTTTGATACCGGTCCAGGGAACGCACTGCTAGACGCTTGGGTCAATGATTCGAGGCAACTTCGCTACGACTCCGACGGGGATTGGTCGGCCTCGGGACGAGTATCGAACAAGCTACTTGAAGCAATGCTCGACGATTCATATTTTTCGCTAGGGCCGCCAAAAAGCACAGGGAAAGAAAAATTTAACTTGAACTACATAGAGCAATATCTCAGAGATTTCCCAAAAATTGACCCTTCCGACGTCCAATCGACCTTATGCGAATTCACCGCAGTCACAGTAGCAAACGCAATCGAACGCTGGGGCCCGGAATCAGCACGAGTGGTCGTTTGCGGTGGCGGGCGGTTAAACTCGGATTTGATGCAAAGATTAGATGCACACCTCAACCATCAGTCGGTCATCCGCTCCGAAGAAATCAATGTCAATGGCGACAGTCTCGAGGCCGGAGCATTCGCCTGGTTGGCTCGCTGTTTTACAGATCGGGTACCGGGCAATGTCCCGTCAGTAACGGGGGCCAAAGGGGAACGCGTACTCGGATGCCTATACCCTTCGGGGACTAAAGTTTAGATTGCAAATGAGTTGCCGCATCCGCATGTAGAGGAAGCGTTGGGGTTCGTAACGACAAATTGGGATCCCTGCAAGTCTTCCTTGAAGTCGACCTCTGCTCCCACCAGATACTGGTAGCTCATCGGGTCAACAACCATAGTTACTCCGCTCCGTCGAACAACCGTATCATCTTGCGCGATGTCGTCGTCAAACGTAAACCCATACGAAAAGCCGCTACAGCCGCCTCCCGTGACGAATACCCGGAGCTTGAGTTCATCGTTCTCTTCGCCCTGGATAAGTTCGGATACTTTGTCAGCAGCGCGAGCTGACATCTGGATGTTCGTGTCTAGCATAAGTCCTGCCATTCTACACCGGGGTTATAAAGACATCTCAATCACACATTCTTTGGGTGCAACGGATGTGCTCTTAAGTTTCTATTCGCACCACCTTTCAGCATATTTCCGAGGGCATTAAAGTCGGCGTGCTGAGCCGTCGTCACATCGCTAAGCATGCTGGGTTATCTCAAGGTTCCTATATCAGCCAATAAGCCTTCCCGCCTCACGGTTTAACGTGCCATGATCCCCAGTTCTCTCAACATCCATGCCCGAATGCTCTACGTCAAAGCTTTCCACCTTATCGCCGTCGTCTGCTGGTTTGCTGGAATCTTCTACCTTCCTAGGCTTTTCGTGTACCACTCAATGTCACAACATGAATCGACTCGAGGCCAATTTCGAGTAATGGAACGGGCCTTGTTCCGCATCATCATGACGCCGGCTGCCATCGCGACCGCGCTCTTGGGCCTTTGGCTCGTGCTGCTTAACTGGAGTTTTTACCAAGCTTCGATCTGGTTCTGGATCAAAATCGGCTTGGTGGTAATGCTTTACGGGTACCATTTTTACTGCGGTAATTTGCTCAAGAAATTCGCACGCGACGAAGACACCCGTTCACACACGTTCTACCGGTGGTTTAACGAGATACCTATTCTCATTTTAATTGCCATCACCATCCTTGTGGTCGTCAAACCGTTTTAGAGGCTTCAATGAAACACGTCCAATCCGACGCATTAATGCAACGCGCTCAACGTTCGATCCCCGGGGGCGTGAACTCGCCGGTACGAGCATTTAAAGGTGTTGGAGGTACACCGATTTTCTTCGTTTCGGCAAAAGGAGTAATCCTCACCGATTCAGATGGGAATCAATACATCGACTACGTCGGGTCCTGGGGACCTATGATCCAAGGTCACGGGTTTAAGCCCATCGTTGACGCTATTACGAAGCAAGCCATTATCTCGCTTGGCTTTGGCGCCCCCACCGAACTAGAGATCACCATGGCGGAGAAGGTGGTGGAAAGAATTCCATCGATCGAACTCGTACGGATGGTGAATTCGGGCACCGAGGCGACTATGTCGGCGATTCGTTTAGCGCGCGGTTTCACCGGACGCGACAAAATTATTAAGTTCGAAGGCTGTTACCACGGCCATTCGGACTCACTGTTGGTGAAAGCAGGGTCCGGCGTTCTTACCCTCGGACTGCCAGACTCGCCGGGCGTCCCCGCAACCCTCGCTCAACACACGATCACGTTGCCGTACAACGACCTCAGCGCATTAGTACAAGCATTCGAACATTACGGGAATGAAATCGGTGCCGTAATTTTGGAACCCGTTGCCGGAAATATGGGTTGTATACCGCCCGCGTCAGGATTTCTTGAGACCGCAAGACGGTTGTCGACCGAGCACGACTCCGTGCTTATATTTGACGAAGTAATGACCGGTTTTCGTGTCGCTCCAGGGGGTGCTCAGGAACTCTACGGAGTCGAACCCGATCTAACGACCCTGGGCAAAATCATAGGCGGCGGTCTCCCGGTCGGAGCCTTCGGCGGACGAGCAACGATCATGAACCAAATCGCTCCGACGGGACCCGTGTACCAAGCCGGAACCCTGTCTGGAAATCCGTTGGCGATGCAGGCCGGAATTGCTATGTTGGAATCTCTTGACGCTACCTTTTACGAACAACTCTTGAGCGCTACCCAATACCTGGTCGGTGGCATCGAAGAAGCAGCGCAGCGTCATCAAATTCCACTTGTTATCAACTACGTCCCAGGCATGTTTAGTCTTTATTTTACGACCGCAGAAGAAGTGACTGAGTATGCAGACGCAGCAGCTTCGAACATCGATCGATACAACTTTTTCTTTCATCAAATGCTTGATGCTGGCATCTACTTCGCGCCATCCGCTTTCGAAAGCGCATTCGTTTCGGGAGCCCATGGATCCGCCGAAATCAACGCGACCATAGATGCCGCCGATCGAATATTTGGCTCCATGACATGACCCAATACGACGTTTACGGCATCGGCAATGCCCTCGTGGACATGGCGTATTCCGTCGACGATAAATTTCTTATTGAAAACGGCGTAGCTAAAGGACACATGACGTTGGTGGATCAGCTGCGGATGGAACGTCTCATTTCGAGCCTTGGGGAGCTCGTACCCGAGAGAGCGTGCGGCGGTTCGGCCGCTAATACCATATTCGCCGTCCGAGGTTTTGGCGGACAGGCGTATTACTCGTGCCGGGTCTCAAACGACTCCACAGGAAATTATTTCGTATCCGAAATGCGTGAAGCCGGAATCATGACCAATCCACAAGATCCAACCACCAGTGGCCGTTCGGGTCGTTGCTTAATTCTCGTGTCGCCCGACGCGGAAAGATCTATGAATTCTTATTTAGGGGTATCCGAACATCTTACCGTTGACCAAATCGACGAGGCCTCTCTCACGCGGTCCAGATGCCTATTCATTGAGGGTTATTTAGCGTCTTCTACGAGTGGCACCGTCGCAGCAACCCGGGCTCGAGAAATCGCAGATAGAAACGACGTCTCGACAAGCCTGACCTTATCGGACCCAACCATGGTTAATTTTTTTCGCGACGCGTTGAAAAACATCTTGGGCAACGGAATTTCTCGGCTTTTCTGCAACGAGGAAGAAGCATTGGCCTGGGCACAGACAGATCGGCTCGATATCGCCGCTCGCGAATTGAGCGATATCGCACCCCACGTTGCTATTACGCTGGGCCCGAAAGGGAGCCTCTATGTAGGTCCCGATGGCACTAGATCAGTAGCTGGCTACGATGTTGAGGCAATCGATACCAACGGTGCTGGGGATATGTATGCGGGCGCATTTCTCGCGGCGATCTCCCAGCAAGCATCTTCGTTCGAGGCAGCAAGGTTCGCCAATTTTGCGGCGGCTAACGTTGTCACTCGCTACGGCGCACGTCTTCCATCGATAAGCGCTTATAAGAAACTACAACTCGCGTTTAATCCATAATTCGAGGTAGGCCTACGTCGCGAAGGGTATCGAATGCGTGACGGCAATTTCATCGGGCGAAATTAAACAACCGAAAGCCATAACCTCAACACCTTGTTCGAGCGCATCTCTGACGGCGGCTGCATAAACTGGATCGATTCGGTCAGCCGTCATCACCTTGTTAACGCCCGAATGCGGGGCACAGAAAAGTAATATCGTGCGTATCCCATCTGTCCGACAACGCCCAAGTGCACGTGCATGTCGAGTCGCTCTCGTGCTGACTGCATCGGGGAAATAGCCAACACCACCCTGTTCGTAGGTCACACTCTTCACCTCGATAAGAGTTTCGTCAACGCAGAAGTCAAAACGTCCTGATTCGCCCGGAATGGCGACTTCTCGTATTACTTTGCTAGAAGGGCCCGACCCGATATCAATGACTCGGTTTACCAGAGCCTCTTCAACAATACGGTTAATTTGGAGTGTATTCACACACACACGTTGCGATTCGGCTGTCTCAACGATCTCGACGGAATGTGGGTACTTTCGTTTAGTGTTGTTAGACGTCGAAAACCACACGCGGCTGCCCGGGTCAGAACAACCGAGCATCGCACCCGTGTTGGCACAATGCATGGTTTTGAGGTGTCCCTCAATTTCGACGTCCGCGAGAAAACGTTTATAACGGCGAATTAACACCCCTTTCTGAAGAGGAAGATCAAACTTCATTCTGGAATCGCCTAACCGCATGACCCACTTGCTCGACCCCTCTACGGATGTCTTGTTCGTTCGCCGTGTACGCAAACCTGACATGGTCCTGAGCACGGTATGAACCGAAGTCAGTCCCTGGCGTGACCGCAACCTGATATTCCTCTATTAGTCTTGCGCTAAAGGTTTCCGCGTCAATACCAGAGGAACTAACGTTGGCGTAGAGATAACAGGCTCCTCGTGCTTTCAGCGGTACTTCAAGCCCAGCGTCGAGAAGACCTTCGTACATAAGGTCTCGTCGTCGCTGAAATCGCAAGCGACGTTCCTCCGACACGCCGAATCCTTCACGCGAGTAGGCGGCCAAGGCCGCATACTGGGCAACGATCGACGGTGCGATGTAGAGGTTCTGAGCGGCTCGTTCAAGTGCCTCGATTAAAAGATCCGGCACAACGCACCACCCTAGGCGCCACCCTGTCATCCCGAAGTACTTGGAGAAACTATTGACGACGATCAGTCCAGGATCGATAGCGAGACTGCTTGTAGCTACCTCATCCATATCTGGTTCATAGACAAGGCCCTGATAAATCTCATCCACCATTACAAATCCTTGTCGCTCCACTACGAAGTCATTGATCGCTTCAAGTTGTGCCGTTTGAATCATGGCACCCGTCGGATTTGACGGCGTCGCTAGAATCACGCCGACGGTATCAGCAGTCCAATCCTCTTTGACTAGCTCTACCGTCGGTTGGTATCCCGTGCGTTGATCGACAGGCATCCGTATCGGCTCTCCGCCTACGAGACGAACAAATGCCTCATTGCAAGGATAACCAGGATCTGACATCAACACCTGGTCTCCTGGATTCAACAACACTGAGAAGAGGAGATTGAGGGCACCACTAGCCCCCGACGTCACCGCGATACGGCTTGACTCGATATTGATCCCAAAACGTGAACGGTAATCATCCGCAATTGCGTTGCGAAGTTCAGGTATCCCCAGAGCTTCCGTATATCCAGTGTGCCCATCATCAAGAGCTCGTTTTCCCGCTTCCACAATCACTGACGCGGTCGGGAAATCGGGTTCCCCAACCTCAAAATGAATCACGCGACGGCCCTCGCGTTCCAGTTCTCTAGCCCGTTTAAGAACCTCCATGACTCTAAATGGAGGTTGCCTACGTGCCCACTTAGAAGGAACGGTTTTCACTGGACCCTCCTCTCCAAATCGAAACCCCTTAGAAACAACAGCGCATAAAAAACTTCACTTCCCTGTATGGTTTTCCCGCAACTGTTTTGATAGTTTACGCGGCCTGCTCTGGAGTGGCCCCATTTCGGGCGTAAGGATACGAAGTCAAGATGCCAGCGAAAAAATCTTCTGAAGAAAAGTCCAAGAAAAAGCCCAGTAAACTGGAAGCCAACGCCGCCAACAAAAAAAACGCCGCATCTCGCTCAGTGTCGAAAGCCACAGCATCCACTCGGCGAATGAAAGACACCAAGCCCAAAGTCGGGAAAACGGCTAAGAAATCCACCCCTTCAAGAACCGGCTCGGGAAGTAAAGCCAAAACGACAAGTCCGCGAGCCAAGGCAAAGGCGAAAAAGTCCGTCGCCAAGAGGACTCGTACTAGTGCGAGGGTAATAAAACACAATCCCCTGGAATCGCCTTTCCGGAATTTTTCACCTTACGAGCCAGCGAACAATGAGCCGTACATGTCGAACATTCAGTTAAAACACTTCCACCAGATACTTATACAGTGGCGGAAAGATCTAATGGGCGAGGTGGGTCGAACCATGATTCATATGCAGGACGAGGCTACCAACTTTCCGGATCCCACGGATAGAGCGGCGCAAGAAGAAGAATTTAGCATCGAATTAAAAACGCGCGATCGAGAAAGAAAACTGGTCAAGAAAATCGACCAGACCCTCGAACGTATCAAAATTGAAGATTACGGATATTGCGATACGTGCGGCGTGGAAGTGGGATTGCGACGTTTGGAAGCACGCCCGACGGCCAACCAATGCATTGACTGCAAATCCCGAGATGAACTGCGCGAGCGGCAATTGCACGGTTAACTGTGCCTAAAAAGAGGCACGTCGGTCGGTTCGCACCAACACCTTCTGGCCCACTACATTTTGGCTCACTTGTCACGGCTGTCGCGAGTTACCTCGACGCGCGTTCCCACGACGGCGCCTGGCACATTCGAATCGATGACCTCGATTCACCGCGCGTTGTTGTCGAGGCGGAAAAACAAATTCTCACTACCCTTGAGACACATGGCCTAGAGTGGGACGGCCCGATTGTGCGACAAAGTACTCATCGAGACCTTTATCAAGCCGCCCTCGAGAATCTCGATAAACAAGGCCTTCTTTTCGCATGCGATTGCTCGCGCAGTGCGCTCGCTAGACAAACAAAATATCCGGGGACATGTCGAGATTCGAATAGACCGATCCGTGATGACTCCGCTCTCCGCGTCCGCGTCCCCGATCGATCCTATCAATTCAATGATTTGATCCAAGGTGTCTATGCTGAGAACTTAACGCGTACGGTTGGCGACTTCGTTGTATCTCGTCGTGACGGCATTCCTTCCTATCAAATTGCCGTCGTCATCGACGACGATGAACAAGAAGTATCCCACATCGTCAGAGGTGCCGATTTAATGGACAACACCGCCAGACAACTTTATTTGAGGGGTATGCTCGACCTTCCCCTTCCCGAATACGCGCACGTTCCTGTCTTCACACATGCAAGCGGCGTAAAGTTGTCTAAACATTCCAAAGCGACCGCGATCGACGATCGTTTCCCGACTCAGAACTTACAGACTGCTCTCCAACTATTGGGCCAGCCTGTGCCAGCCGAAAAATCAGTCGCCGAATTGCTAACCACGGCCTGCGCAAATTGGGGGCGCTCGACGGTGCCTAAAGCGCCCTCCATAATAAATTTCGTTAGCGTCTAAAGATCACCTCAATTCGCCAGCGCTTGGCGCCAAACATCAAACAATAATTGCCGTTGATCAACGCGGTTGCATCACACCCGCTAGTTCCTTCCATTCCATGCCCATCATTCAACATAACGCTTTCCGTACATCCCCAAAGGAGGTACTAACAGGCTTTCCTTTTGGGATCGTGTCCGGATAAGATCGCCTCTTCCCCTTGACGGAATCGAACTGGCCCTTTGCCCCGCCGTATCGCTTCACACAAAATCCCGGTAGATCGTATTTCCCGGAGTGCCATCCGCGTAGTCGAATCACTTCGAAAAGCCCACTACGAAACTTACCTTGTCGGTGGATGCGTTCGGGATCTATTACTGGGTCTGGTTCCGAAAGACTTTGACGTCGCTACCAGCGCGACCCCCGAAGAGGTCAAGAAAGTCTTTCCACGAGCTCGGCTCATCGGTCGACGCTTTAGGATCGTACACGTACGCGTGGGTCGCGAGATCATCGAGGTCTCCACATTTCGTAAGCAGATCGGCCCTAACGACACATCGAATTACAACGAACATGAAGCCCGTGACGGAGTAATTGTTCGGGACAATGTTTACGGGAACATTGACGAAGACGCGTTTCGGCGCGACTTCACCGTAAACGCGCTCTACTACGACCCGGCGAATAACATTGTTCTTGATTTCGTCAAAGGCATGCAGGATATCGGCTCGCGAACACTACGCCTAATCGGTAATCCAAAGGTCCGTTATCAAGAAGATCCTGTACGTATCCTACGAGCGATTCGATTAACTGCAAAACTAGATTTCACGCTAGAAAAAAGCACCGAGAAAGCCATCGCCCCAGCGGGAGAGTCGCTTAACGTAGTTCCTTCTGCACGCTTATTTGACGAACTCAACAAACTATTCATGTCTGGAAAAGCAGAGCGGGCGTTTGAGCTTTTGCAGAAATTCAACCTTCTAGAAATTCTGTTCCCTCTTTCTTCCGATGCAACCGATTTAGTGACCGCAGCGCTGTACAGCACTGACCAACGTATCGCCCAAGAAAAACCCGTCACACCCGGCTTTATACTTGCTGCACTTTTATGGAATCACTACCGATCGCAGTACAACGCACTCGCAACTATCGGAAACCCCCAAGAAAAACAGTTCGACGCTGCGCGAACCGTCATCCAAGAGCAACAACACACAATCGCTATCCCGAAGCGCCACGCGTTTTTCATGCGTGATGTTTGGCACCTACAATCTCGTCTGGAAAGAAGAACCCCACGTTCTATACGTCCATTGCTTGAACATCGCCGTTTTCGTGCCGCATACGACTTCCTACTGTTGCGTGCCAGAAACGCCGAGGTCGAACCGGGGTTAGCCCAATGGTGGACTGAAATACAAACTTTGAACCCTACCGAACAACAAGAGCAAATTAGCGCGTTATCGCCCCAGAAAAAGAAGCGGCGTCGGCGACCAAAACGAGAAAATGCCTAGCCCCGTACACCGAAACATAACATCACCTTGAAGAGCCTGAATCCCTACCTCATGATAGTCACGTCATCTCTTTGAGTTCATCCATGGCAACCCGATTGCCTCTCAATGACAACGATCTACCCCGATACGTTGCTGTCGAAGGACCCATCGGTGCCGGCAAGACAACCCTCGCCACGCGGCTCGCCGAGACCTTCAAATATCCATTGCTTCTTGAACCTGCGTCGGATAATCCTTTTCTGGATCGTTTCTATCGCGAGGGCCGAAGACATGCATTGCCCACGCAACTGTTTTTCCTTCTGCATCGCGCAGACCAAGTTACTAAACTGGCCGGTCCAGACTTAGTCGGACCAACCGTTATTTCCGATTTTCTAATCGAAAAAGATCGACTCTTTGCCGAACTCACTTTAGACCAAAACGAATTAGCGCTTTACGAACAAATCTATAAAAACCTGATGCTAGATCCGCCGGCACCAGACCTCGTCATCTACCTTCAGGCGCCCATATCCGTTTTGCTTGACCGAATTCGCGAGCGTGGTATCGCGTCTGAACGATATATCGACGAGGACTATCTCAGTACTATTTCCGATGAGAACACCGATTTCTTCCACTTCTACGACCAGGCGCCTCTGCTAATAGTTAACGCCGGAGAAGCTGACTTTAGTCACAACGACAGCCACTTTGATGCCTTATTGGAGCAAGTCATTCAAATGAACGGCGTTCGTCAGTATTTCAATCCTCATCCAACGTTGATTTAGGATCTTTCCAATGACCAATCAAAGCGAACGACGGCCTGAACGAACCGCGGCTTGGAAACAACTAACTCAGCTTGCTGAAATTGCTACTCAAACCCATAACCGCGACCGGGTCGGTGAGCCCGACAGATTCGAGAAATACAGTGTCCGAGTCGGCTCACTACTGATCGATTTCTCCAAACAACGGATTGATAGACCGATATTTAAGGGCCTTACGGCCCTGGCAGAGGAATGCCGAGTTCCAGATCTCGTATCCGCACAAATGGCGGGTGAAATAGTCAACACCACAGAACACCGGCCTGTATTACATACGGCGCTACGAACGCCCAACGAAGCAAAACTTATGTCGGTAAACCACGATATCGAGCTTGAACAAAGTCGAATGCTCCTTTACGCGGATGCCGTACGTAGTGGCGAAAAAACCGGATTTACTGGCCGACGCATAACCCACATAGTTCATATTGGTGTCGGGGGCTCTCATCTTGGCTGCGAGCTTGTCTGCCGTGCACTCAACGGTTCAGGAATAGACATTAGGTTTCTCGCCAATATCGATGGCGCAGCGACAAACCGGGCTCTAAGGGGATTGGACCCGGAAACAACTCTATTTATCATCGTCTCCAAAACTTTTACTACTCTCGAAACACTGGTCAACGCTCAAGCCGCGCGTACTTGGTTCCTCGAACGTACTTGCGACACTGTCGCTGTCGCCTCGCATTTTGTGGCCGTTAGCAAAAATGCTCACGAGATGACTAAGTTTGGTATTACAACCGCAAACCAATTCACACTATGGGACTGGGTAGGTGGTCGCTTCTCGTTGTGGTCATCAGTCGGTATAACAATCGCAATAGCGATCGGCAGTTCCGAATTCCGCAAATTATTATCAGGCGCAACCGCCATGGACCAGCATTTCCGTGACACACCAATCGCCAAGAATGCACCTGCAATTCTCGCGCTTCTCGCAATCTGGAATAGCAATTTTCTCGGCGCGCAAACGCATTCAGTTTTGAGCTATGACTCGCGCCTAAAAACTTTTATTGAATTCGTCCAGCAACTAGAAATGGAAAGCAACGGAAAGAGAGTCCACACAGATGGTTCGATCTGTAATATCGATACATCGCCAATCATTTGGGGTGGGGAAGGAACCAACGGCCAGCATGCTTTTCATCAGCTATTACATCAGGGTACTCGAGCTTTCAGCGCTGATTTTGTTACGACTATCGATCCTGAGCATGATCGCACCGAACACCATCGCTGGTTGCTTGCAAACTGTTTAAGTCAGTCCCAAGTCATGCTCTACGGGAACTTAAATCAAGCAAGCAACTCAATCGATGCTCATGAAATAGTTACCGGTGATCGCGCGACAACAACCATCCTTATCGACAAGCTCAATCCGGAAGCGTTGGGTAGTTTGATCGCCCTTTACGAACACAAGGTCGCCTGTCTCGGGATGATTTGGCGGATCAATTCTTATGACCAATGGGGAGTTGAATTAGGCAAGCGGCTTGCACGGGAGATTTACCGTGACCTCGGCTCTTCGAGTTCGGAAAGCACCGACCAGTCGACGGACGGTCTCATACGTACAATTCGAGAACGAACCAATAGCCCATTCGACGACGGGAACAACTGACATGTCTACGCTATACCCAGTTCCAGAGGTAATCGCCAACGATGCTCACATCAATGCTGAGCTCTATCAAAAAATGTACGCCGAATCCGTTGACGATCCCGATACGTTTTGGAGTACGCAAGCAACCACGTTTCTTTCCTGGTACAGCCTGTGGGACGAAGTGTCCTCGGCAAATTTCGAAACAGGACGTATCTCATGGTTCCGCAACGCAACACTAAATGTATGTGTCAACTGTGTTGATCGCCATTTGCCCGAACGCGCGAATCAGACCGCTTTGATTTGGGAAGGCGACGACCCCTCAGTCGAAAAACGAGTCACATTTCAGGAACTTCACGACGAAGTCTGTCAGCTTGCGAACGCCTTAACCGAAAGAGGCGTCACCAAGGGCGATCGCGTTTGTATATACATGCCCATGGTTCTCGAAGCGGCGTACGCGATGTTAGCGTGCGCTCGGTTAGGTGCCATCCACAGCGTGGTGTTCGGGGGGTTTTCACCGCAAGCACTCAAGGATCGAATACTTGATTCGGACTGTCGCGTGCTAATAACCGCCGACGAGGGTGTACGCGGTGGTCGTACCGTGCCCCTCAAAGAGAACGCGGAAGTCGCGCTAATGGAATGCCCCGCCGTCCATACCGTTTTAACGGTACTCAACACCGGCGCAAAGGTGCCATGGCAACCCGAACGCGATGTCTGGTACCACGAGCTGGTAAATCATCAGGAAAGATCGTCAAACCCTGCAGTCATGCAAGCGGATGACCCCCTATTCATCCTGTACACCTCCGGCAGTACGGGTAAGCCTAAGGGCGTCCAGCATTCGAGCGCTGGATACCTTCTACACGCCGCCATGACCCATAAATACGTGTTCGATTACCATGACGGCGATACATTTTGGTGTACAGCAGATGTCGGCTGGATTACCGGGCACTCATACATCGTCTATGGACCCCTAGCTAACGGTGCGACGACCCTAATGTTCGAGGGGATACCTACTTACCCAGACGCTTCCCGCTTTTGGCAGGTCGTCGACAAGCATGCGGTCAATATTTTTTATACAGCTCCAACTGCTATTCGACAAATCATGGGGCAGGGAAACGAATTCGTCTTATCGACATCGAGAAAATCCTTGCGAATTTTGGGTACCGTGGGCGAGCCGATTAATCCAGAAGCGTGGGAGTGGTACCACGAAATAGTAGGTGAAAGACGCTGTCCTATTGTGGATACCTGGTGGCAGACCGAGACCGGCGGAATCATGATCACACCTCTTCCAGGAGCCACTGCACTCAAACCAGGATCTGCGACACTGCCTTTCTTCGGCATCGTGCCGGCTTTGATGGACGAGGCAGGCGGACTAATTGAAGACAAAGAGGCGTCTGGAAACCTCGTCATAAAGACGACTTGGCCCGGCCAGATACGGACCCTGTATGGAGACCATCAGCGGGTAATTGATACGTACTACTCCGCCTACGCGGGGTTTTATTTCACTGGCGACGGTGCCCGCCGAGATCAAGATGGATATTACTGGATCACAGGCCGTGTCGATGACGTAATCAATGTCTCCGGGCATCGTATGGGAACAGCCGAGGTCGAAAGTGCGCTAGTCCTTCACGACGCCGTTGCCGAAGCAGCAGTCGTTGGTTTCCCTCACGATATTAAAGGTGAAGGTATTTATGCTTACGTAACTTTGATGACAGGCATTCAACCATCAACCGATTTAGTCAACGATTTACTGGATCTGGTTAGAACCGAAATTGGACCGATTGCCAAGCCAGACGTTATCCAGTGGGCACCGGGCCTGCCAAAAACGCGTTCGGGCAAAATCATGCGTCGAATATTACGTAAGATTGCCGCAAACGAAGTCGACGATTTGGGCGATACATCGACATTAGCAGAACCCACCGTCGTCGAGGATTTATTGCGCAACCGACCAGGAACTTAGACCAAAAAATTCGATCTACGCGACATTCGATACGTCGCGCATAGATAACTTGATCCGGCCACGCTGGTCGACATCTAGAACAACCACATCAACATTCTGTCCTTCTTCTAGGTAGTCGGAAACTTTTTCGACTCTCTCTTCGGCAATCTGAGAAATATGCAACAAACCGTCTTTGCCGGGAAGAATGTTGATGAACGCGCCAAAATCCACGATTCGTTCAACTCGACCATTGTATATTTTCCCGATTTCGGCTTCCGCGGTAATTTCCTCAATCATCGCCACTGCCGCATTCTTCGAATCGGCGCTATCTGCGTATATCCGTACGCTACCATCATCCTCGATGTCGATGTCCGCACCCGTCTCTTCGGTGATACTACGAATCGTGACACCGCCTTTACCGATCACATCACGAATTTTGTCAGGGTGGACTTTCAAGACAACCATCGAAGGAGCATTTTCGGATACGTCTGCTCTGGGTTCCGAAATAACTTTGTTCATTTCACCCAAAATATGAATTCTGGCATCGTGGGCCTGGTCGAGCGCATCTTCCATAATGTTCTCTGTTACGCCCTGGATCTTTATGTCCATCTGAAGAGCGGTAACGCCCTGCATAGTTCCTGCAACTTTGAAATCCATGTCCCCCAGATGATCTTCATCGCCCAAAATATCAGTGAGGACTGCGTAACGATTTCCGTCTTTAACGAGACCCATGGCTACACCCGCAACTGCTTTAGAAATAGGTACACCCGCATCCATCAACGCCAAAGACGTTCCACAAACGCTAGCCATCGAACTCGAGCCATTGCTCTCCGTAATCTCCGAGACAACTCGAAGCGTGTACGGGAAGTCATCGTGCCTGGGCAATACCGCCGCTATCGCTCTACGTGCTAGCCGCCCGTGGCCAATTTCGCGGCGCTTTGGTCCTCCCATGAATCCAGCTTCCCCAACACAATAAGGCGGGAAGTTGTAATGCAGCATAAAGTGATCTTTAAAGTTCCCCTGTAGAGCATCTATCAACGCTGCATCGCGAAGAGGCCCTAGGGTCGCCACAACAATGGCCTGCGTCTCACCACGCTGAAACAATGCTGACCCATGGGTCTTTGGCAGCGTTCCAACCTCAAGGCTGATCGGTCGTACGGTTTTGAGATCCCGACCATCTATGCGAGGTTCACCGTTCAAAACCCGCTCACGAACAATTTTCTTTTCAAGCGTGCCGAAGGCAGTCGCCACATCATTAGGGTCACTTTCTCCTTCGAGTTTGGCGATGGCTTGATCGCGAAGTTCGTGAACTCGTTGTAACCGAGCCTTTTTGTCTGTGACTCGGTAGGCTTCTCCGAGCCCGTCACCGAGAGTCTCTCGAACACTTTCCACCAAATCCTCATTTTCTGCAGGTGGGACAATTTCCCATGCTACGTTGCCAACCTCTGACGCCAATTCACTTATGGCTTTGATTGCAACTTGCATTTCTTGATGCCCAAAAAGCACCGCCCCAAGCATTTGATCCTCCGACAGTTCGTCAGCCTCCGACTCAACCATCAGCACTGCCGATTCCGTTCCCGCCACAACCATATTGAGGCTGGAGTTCTCTAACGCCTCGTGACCAGGATTCAGCATGTATTGACCCTGGTTAAATCCGACCCGCGCCGCGCCAATTGGGCCCGCAAAAGGTACACCGGAAATTGCAAGTGCAGCGGACGTCCCGATCATCGAGATAATGTCAGGGTCCATATCCTTATCGACCGACATGACGGTGGGTATGACTTGTACTTCGTTCATGAACCCTTTTGGAAACAGCGGACGGATAGGTCGATCTATGAGCCTACAAGTCAGGATTTCCTTTTCGCTAGGGCGTCCTTCTCGACGAAAAAAACTTCCGGGAATCTTACCCGCAGCGTACGTGCGTTCTTGATAGTTGACCGTCAGGGGGAAAAAATCCTGTCCCGGATTTGCCTTAGGCATCGCAACGACCGTACAGAGAACTACGGTATCCCCCATTCTCGCAACTATGGCGCCGGTCGCCTGTTTTGCAACATTACCTGCCTCTAATGAGACCTTATGCCCACCGTACTCAAACTCTTTTATCATCTTGTTCAATTGCTTCTCCTTTAGTGGGCTATCGTCTGAGCCCTAAACGCTGAATCAGCGTCGCATAACGTTCCTGGTCCTTCCCCCTGAGATAGTCTAGAAGCTTCCTTCTTTGACTAACCATCCGAATTAATCCACGACGGGAGTGGTGGTCTTTCGCGTGTTCACGGAAATGTTCCTGTAGGGAATTTATGTTTTGTGACAGTAAAGCAACCTGGACTTCCGGCGATCCAGTATCATTATCGCTCAACTGAAACTCCTTCACGATTTCAATTTTTTCCTCGGCACTAAGAGCCATCATATTTCTCCAATATGCTTTGTAACGACAAGGAAAACGGAACCACGCATATTTACAGTTTCCGTTCTCCCAAAACCAGGCGGCGCGGCGCGACGCGTCCGTCCTCCATAATTTCACCCATCCCTAAGAACCATTCATCGTTCAAACACGATTCTCGTAACTGAACCCACCCTTCGCTAGGTGCGTGCGGCACTACCACGGGTTGACCTTGTCGCAGGTAATAGGCGGAAGTCGTATTCAACCGAACCGCCGGCCATTGGCTTACCGCGCTCGAAATCGGGGCGAGCAACATATCCAGTCGATCCTCGGCCCGAGCGGTTTCAATTTCGTCGAACGTCACCAAATCTGATTCTGTAAAGGGCCCCGCCATTAAACGGCGTAATTCCGCAACGTGGGCTCCGCACCCCAGCTGTTCCCCAAGATCGTCCGCAATGGTTCTGACGTAAGTGCCCTTACTACTATGCACCTGCAACGTGATTTCGGATCCGCTGAACGTCAACAATTCAATGGAATAAACGGTTATCCGTCGAGATTCCCGTTCAACCTCAATTCCCTGTCGGGCATATTTATAGAGGGGTTTCCCTCGATGTTTGATCGCTGAGTACATGGAAGGGATCTGATCGATTTCTCCACGGAAGCTCCCGATTGCATTCTGAATACGATCCAGGGTAACTCCTGTAGTACTCCGCTCTTCAATGATGTCAGAGTCCGCATCGCCACTTGCGGTCCGAATGCCCAATCTAAGTCTCGCCCTGTATTTCTTGTCGGAAGTAAGCAAAAACCGGGAGAATTTTGTCGCTTCCCCAAAACAAAGCGGCAATACACCCGTCGCTAGAGGGTCGAGGCTCCCCGTATGACCGACCTTACGAGCATTAAACAATGTTTTCGCGCGCTGGACGGCTTCACTGGAGGTCACGCCTCGAGGTTTGTCCAAAACAACAACCCCACTAACATCTCGACCTTTTCGACTTCGACTACGCCCCATCAGAAACTTCCGTCTCCGACAGGCAGGCACCACGTATTTGGTCGGAAGCCAACGCTCGCTCAATTAATGCTTCGAGCTGTGGGCCACTTTGGATTAGCTCATCATAATGGAATCGCAGAGCGGGCGTGGTCCGCATGACGTGGCGCTTCGACAAAATAGAACGCAAGAAGCCTGCCGCTCCTTGCAGTGCGCGAAGGATCTCGTCTTTGTCTTCGTATTGATCTTGCTGGGCTGAAACGGTCGTAAAATAGACATCAGCATACGAAAGGTCCTTACTGACTATCACGTCCGTGATAGACAACATCCCTATCCTCGGATCGCGCATTTCACGCTGAATCACCTCCGCGAGCTCCTTACGCAAAAAGTCCCCAACACGGAGTTCTCGGCCATTTCTTTGTTGATTACGCGTAGACAAAATTCATAAAGCCCGGGCGAATTCTGTGGTGTCAAAAACTTCAATTTTGTCGCCCGATTGAACATCGTTATAGTTACGAACGCCGATGCCACACTCGAGGCCATTTCGTACTTCACCTACGTCGTCTTTGAATCGGCGAAGCGATTCCAATTCGCCTTCGTAAATAACAACATTTTCCCTTAGTACACGGATGCTTTTGTTACGGAAAACAGTTCCTTCGACCACCATACAACCAGCTACTTGTCCATATCGCGGAGATTGGAAAACATCCCGAACTTCCGCAGTACCAACTATCTCTTCGCGAATCTCCGGGGCCAGCATGCCCTCCAGAATAGTCCTAACGTCGTCGAGCAACTCATATATAACGCTGTAATAACGGAGTTCTATCCCCTCTTTCTCGATCAAGTCCTTAGCCGAATTGTCCGCCCGTACATTGAAGCCAAAAATGACGGCCCCATACGTCATCGCCATGGTGGCATCCGATTCGGATATCCCTCCTACGCCCGAACCCAGAACATTTACAGACACTTCCTCGTTACCAATTTCGGCAAAAGATTGCGTTATAGCCTCCAAGGAACCACGCACATCCGTCTTTAAGACTAATTTAAGAACCCTTTTTTCACCCTTGCCAAGGTTTGCAAACACATTTTCGAGCTTAGCGGCTTGCTGCGAAGCCTGACGCTTCTCTTGGCTCCTATGGGCACGAAATTCTGCAAGATCCCGTGCACGTCGATCGTCTGTTGCTACCGAGAAGTCATCTCCCGCGTTGGGAGTCCCGTTTAGTCCAAGGACCTCGACCGGAATGGATGGCCCCGCGCTAGTCACGTTTTGACCATGCTCGTTAACTAACGCGCGTACTTTCCCGAACGTTTCGCCCGCAATAATCACGTCGCCTTGTTGCAATGTCCCGTTCTGGACCAAGACAGTTGCTACTGGGCCTCGCCCACGCTCGAGTTTTGATTCGATTACAACTCCACGCCCCGGTGCTTCGGGAACCGCCTTCAGTTCTAGAATCTCTGCTTGCAGGTTTACGGCTTCTAGAAGCGCATCAATTCCCTCTCCTGTTTCCGCGGAAACATTCACAAACTGAGTATCTCCTCCCCAATCTTCCGGTATGACGTCAATGGCAGCGAGTTCATTTCGGACTCGTTCCGGGTCAGCCCCCTCGAGATCTATTTTATTGACTGCGACAACCAGCGGCACTTCGGCTGCTTTCGCATGTTGGACAGCTTCCTCGGTCTGCGGCATAACCCCATCATCCGCTGCACATACGAGAATGACGACGTCCGTCGCCATCGCACCACGAGCACGCATTGCGGTAAACGCCGCGTGGCCGGGGGTATCTATGAAAGAAATGTTCCCTTGGGGGGTCTCAACATGGTACGCACCAATGTGTTGAGTAATTCCACCCGCTTCACCCGCAACAACCCGCGACTTTCGTATGTGATCTAGAAGTGATGTCTTCCCGTGGTCGACATGTCCCATCACCGTCACGACGGCGGATCGCGAAACAAGATCGCCTTCGACCTTCAAAGACTCTTCCAATTCCTGTTCTATCCGGTCGTCAGCAACAATTTTTGCTTTATGGCCCGTTTCTTCGACCACTAGAACCGCAGTATCCTGATCGATGGTCTGATTAATTGTTGCCATGACACCCATTCCCATAAGTGTCTTGATAACCTCGCCCGTCTTTACCGACATCCGCTGTGCTAGGTCACCCACAGAAACCAATTCGCCGATCTCTACTTCTCTTTGAATTTCCTCGATCGGCTTGGAAAACTCTCCCCCTTGTTTTTCTTGCTGAAGGGCTACTCTCTGCTTCATTCGGCGAGATTCTTTCTTTAAAGACAACTCGCGTCGACGGGTTCGTTCTCCATCGGGAGGCCCCGATCTACCGCGATCGCGACTTTGACCCTTACCCCTTCGATTTCCCTTTTCCGCTGCCTGCTCCTGCGCCTGCGCCGATGCTGCAGCTTGAGCGACAGCATCCGCTTCTGTTTTATCCTCTTTAGCTTTAGTTTCTGCTTTAACTTTTACTTCGTCTTTGACTTGAGCTTCTCGGTCGTCAGGTTCACTTACCGCGAGCAACTCCTCTTTCTCGCGGAGTTCAGCCTCTTCCTTCTTACGAATCGTCTCGGCTCTACCTTCCTGCTCAGCAGCTTGTCTTTGGTTCTCCTCTAGGCGAATACGCTCCGCTTCGATTTGAAGCTGACTCGGATCACTTGAGACCTTAGAACCCGACTCTCCCGATTGGGCATCTTCTGACGATTCCGCATCAACGCGCTTTACGTACGTCCGCTTACGCCGAGTCTCAACCTTTACACTATGACCGCCTCTGCCGATTTTCAGAGTACTCTGGGCGCGTCTTTTCAAAGTAATCTTTTTGGGGGAAACAGAAGCTGACGGGGCGCCTTGCTCTCCTTTTAAGAACGCTAACAAGCCTTGCTTATCTTCATCTGACACCATATCCGCTTCGTTAATCTGAGGCAGCCCGGCTTCGTGCATTTGTTGCAGCAGTTTCTCGATTGCAACACCGGTCGTTTCAGCGAGTTGTTTTACCGTTACCTCAGCCATTGGTATCTCTATTGAAAATCAATCTGGCTCCCCAACTTCAGCCTCTTCGAACCACGGGGCACGGGCCGTCATAATTAGCGCTGCCGCTTCGTCTTCGTCTAGACTTTCAACGATTTCAATGAGTTCGGGTATGGCTAATTCTGCCAAACTCTCCATTGAAGTTACGCCACCTGCCGCCATCGTCTTAGCCAACTCACCGGTCATGCCTTGCATCGCTAAGAGATCTTCTTGCGGCTCTTGTCCATCTCGTTGTTCTTCGGAAGCGATCGCTCTAGTAAGCATCGAGTCCTTAGCACGGTTCCGCAATTCGTTTACGATTTCCTCATCAAATCCATCGATAGCACTAAGTTCCTCGATCGGTACGTAGGCGACCTCTTCAACGGTTGTAAATCCTTCTTCAACAAGCACGGCTGCCACGTCTTCATCGACAGATAGCGCAGTCATAAAATTGGCTACATGCTGCTGAGCTTCGTCCTGTTGCTTCTGCGCCGCTTCATCTTCGGTCATGATGTTCAGTTTCCAACCCGTCAGTTCGCTAGCAAGCCTGACATTCTGGCCACCCCGCCCAATCGCTTGGGCAAGATTGTCTTCCGCAACAGCTATATCCATAGAATGTGCATCCTCATCCATAACAATCGATGCAACTTCCGCTGGACTCATGGCATTAATAACCAGTTGCGCGGGATTGTCGTCCCACAAAACTACATCAACCCTTTCCCCGGCCAACTCTCCAGAAACCGCCTGCACCCGGGAACCACGCATGCCAACGCAAGCCCCAACCGCATCTATTCGCCCATCGTTCGTCGTAACCGCTATTTTGGCTCGTGAGCCAGGATCTCTTGCCGATCCACGAATCTCGATTACGTCTTCAGCGATTTCAGGTACTTCAAGTTTGAATAGTTCTACGAGCATCGCTGGTATAGTTCTCGTCAAAATGATTTGCGGACCTCGGGCATCGGGCCGCACCTCTAGCAGGAATGCGCGCAACCGATCGCCGATGCGAAACGTTTCTCGCGGGATTAGGTGTTCTCGAAGTAAAACAGCCTCGGCATTATTACCGAGATCGGCGATAACTGAATCACGCGACGTTTTTTTGACGATCCCGCTTACTAACTCGCCAACCTTCGGTAAATACTCTCGAATAACCTGTTCGCGCTCGGCTTCCCGAACTTTTTGCAGTATTACCTGGCGAGCAGTTTGAGCAACAATTCGACCAAACGCGACTGATTCAGCTGGTTCCTCCCAAACATCACCAATCCCGAGGCTAGGGTCTTTTTCTTTCGCTTCGTCGGGCGTCAGTTGGGCATCAGGGTTAAAGGGGAATTCTTCATCTATCTCTGCTGGATCCACCACCAACCAGGTCCTAATGGTTTCGTAATCACCAGTTTCCCAGTCGATTGAGACTCGAAATTCAGCATCGTCTCGGCGCCGCTTTTTTGTTGCGGTCGCCAGTGCTACCTCGATCGCATCGCAAACAATTTCTTTGGGTACCCCTTTTTCGTTCGAGACCGAATCTACAGCGGCAAGTATGTCTTTAGTCAGCATCAAAGATAACCCTAATCAAATTGGGGTACGACGCGTGCCCTTCGTACCTGCTCAAGCGGAATCAAATACTCCTCATCGTCGACGGTTACTACCAGCTCACTATCCTCGACCCCAACGAGTAGACCTTCGACTCGTCGTCGACCATCGAGTGGAACTTCCAGCCGAACATTCACCTGTTGACCAATATGCATCTGGAATTGTTTATCTTTAAACAAGATTCGATCTAACCCTGGCGAGGAAACCTCGAGCGTATACGAGTCGTTAAATGAGTCGTCAACATCGAGGATGCTGCTTAATTGCCGGCTTACAGCCTCGCAGTCACCTACCGCAATTCCTGAATCAGAATCGATGTATACGCATAGCTTTTCATGCGCGCCATTGCCATTGGAATCAATTCCCCATAGCTCATAACCCATCGCGCCGACAGTTGGTTCGATTAGCTGCTCTATATCTCTGGCTCGTCTATTCACTAGCTGTCCTGATCCCACTCACAAAAAATGGGCTTACGCCCATTACCCAAGAACAAGCCGCACCTCCTGACCCGGCGTGCTCTTGCCCACGACACTGTTGTCGGAACATTAACTCCCTACCCAACGAAAGGCCCCAATCTGGGACCCGATCGCATTGGTAGCGGGGGCAGGATTTGAACCCACGACCTTCGGGTTATGAGCCCGACGAGCTACCAGACTGCTCCACCCCGCATCAGCAAGATGCGCGATTATAGGGACCGTCATATCGGGACGCAACGAATCAAAAAATCGGCCGACTATGCCGTTTCTTATAATGCGTGCCTGGCGATATTCTGTGACGGGTATCTCCAAACAATATGTATGTTTCGATACCGGTCAGGGGACTAGATACAACGACGTATATGCTGGAAGCGCGCCATACACTTCCGACTGAAACAGACCTATTTAACCCGCAAACCCCCGTTGCATCGCTTAAGCGCTTCGACTAAACGACTGCTTGCGAATAATGGCGCCGAACAGTTGGGATATTGGTTTGTTCGCTCAAGCTTTTGAGGTTTATGGATCAGGATACAAAGAGCGAATGATCAAAAGAGATAGGGAAGCAGTAAACACTAACTAGGCACCTCGGGTACAAACGTTCCCATCGCGTAATCCAAGTACTTCTGTACTAGTACCCACGCCGCTAGCCGAGGCCTGTCATGGCTCTTGAGATTGGTTCAGGCTTCAGAGTAGATAAAACAGTGTGCGCTTTTATGCCCTTCACTATGAACTAGGTGACCGCAACTATTGATGTAACAGGGCTAATCAGTACGAATGGTGCCGAAGAGAGGACTCGAACCTCCACGGGCATAAGCCCACTACCCCCTCAAGGTAGCGTGTCTACCAATTCCACCACTTCGGCGCATTTATAATGGATCCGGAACGTCGGATTCTGCATCGGTCGATTGAGGCGCTAGTGATGGAAATTCATCGCCCGGATCCGCGTATTCTCGCGATTCCTCACTTTCGCCACCTGTAGGGAAATCGCGTCCTGGCTCGAAGGATCGATCTTCTACTCGGGAATCCGGCATCCCAATCCCTCTAATCGTATTTGCCTTTTCTCTGGCGGCATACGCGAGCCCGAACGCGATAAAGAAAAACCCAATCGCCAACCAAGCTGTCGCCTTTGTAATAAAGGAGGTTGTACCCTGAGCTCCAAAAAGGGTGTTGGCCGAGCCGCTACCGAAAGCCGCGCCTATATCCGCACCTTTGCCTTGCTGCAAAAGTACTAACACGGCAAGTGCTAGCGCATCCACGATAAGTAGTATTAATAAAACCGTTTCGAGTGTGTCAATATTCAACGCGATACCGCTCTACAGATTTTTGCGAATTCCTTGAATTCAAGCGATGCTCCTCCCACCAGACCTCCGTCGATATCCCCCTCTGCAAACAACTCAGCTGCAGTATTTGCGTTCACACTACCGCCGTACAAAACCCTGGTATTTTTCGCAGTCGTTGCATCGGATTTCGTCAGAACAGCTCTGATAAACGCGTGCATTGATTGGGCTTGATCCGGTCTCGCCGTTTCTCCTGTACCTATTGCCCAAACTGGTTCATAAGCAATAACCGCGTTCGCGAATGCCTTAATTCCCACGGTTTTTATAATGACATCGATCTGTCCAGACACGACAGATTCTGCCCTACCTTCCAGTCTCTCTTCGAGAGATTCACCGACGCACAATACCGGAGTAAGCCCTGCGCGCTGACACGCAGTGAATTTTTCAGCAACTAGTCCGTCGGATTCACCAAATAAATTACGTCTTTCAGAATGTCCAACTAATCCATACGTGGCACCCGAATCCACGGCCATTGCTGCGCTGATTTCTCCGGTGTACGCGCCGCTGCTAACATTACAAACATTCTGAACACCAACTGAAATTGAACGCTCTGCAAAACCTTCGGTCAATATCGACGTATAAAGAAAAGGCGGAAAAAGCACGACGTCAAGCGAACCATCTACATCAAAGTGCTGCAGGAATTCGCGACAAATAGCCCTGGAACCATTCATCTTCCAATTGGCAGCAACCATCGGGGCACGCACCGCTCTTCTACCAGCCGCAAAGGGCCCAGGATAGTAGCAAGCACGTTCCTTATTGTGAACGCAAAGTTCCAGCCCCCTTATCCACCGAGGTGAGCGCTACATCTGCGATCCTCTCCGCATATCGGCGGACGTCCATAGAATTCTTCCCCTCAACCATAACCCTCAACAGTGGCTCCGTACCGGACGGACGAACCAATACCCGGCCATCTCCCCCTATCTTTCGCTCAACGTCACGAATTGCATTGATAACACTGGGATGATTCACCACACCACCCGGATCTTCCAAAGCAACGTTAATCATTTCTTGCGGTAATTTCGTCATGCCCCTTTTAAGATCTGACAAAGAACGATTCAGCGAGACCATCGCGACAAGCACCTGGAGAGCAGAAACGATCCCATCGCCAGTTGTCGCCCAATCGAGACAAACGATATGTCCGGAACTTTCACCGCCCAACACCCAGCCTTTGTCGTGCAATAGCTCTACCACATAACGATCGCCGACCTTTGCTCTCTCGAACGGAATACCCAGATCCTCAAACGCTCGCTGGAGCCCGCCGTTGGACATTTCAGTTCCAACAACACCGCCACAAAATCGATTCCGCATCGACATAGAAAGAGCGATCACATATAGCAGTTCATCGCCATCGACAATTTCGCCCTCAGAGTCAACCATTATTACGCGGTCGCCATCTCCATCGAGCGCGATTCCTACATCAGCACTTAACTCCAAAACTTTTTCGCGCAGAAGCTCTGGATGCGTTGATCCGCAATTTTTATTGATATTCGAACCGTCGGGATCAACCGAAATCCCAATGACATCGGCGTCTAGTTCACGATACACGCGGGGAGCTACGTCATACGCCGCGCCATTCGCACAGTCCAAAACAACCTTTAGACCATCAAGTCGTATCCGCGAATCAACGGTCCCTTTACAAGACTCGATATATCGACCGCGCGCATCATCGACGCGAAAGACGAGACCCAAATTCGACGCACTAATATGAGGAAGCGGCGTATTAAGCTGTCTTTCAATCGATAGCTCCATCGCGTCACTAAGCTTGTTTGCTTGACTGTCGAAAAACTTAAGCCCGTTATCATCAAAAGGATTGTGGGAAGCGGTTATGACAATCCCGAGATCACCACGCATCGTGCGCGTCATGTACGCAACTGCGGGAGTAGGAATAGGACCCAGCAACGCCACATCAGCTCCTGCGGACGACAACCCAGCCTCCAACGCAGACTCCAGCATGTAACCAGAATTTCTTGTGTCCTTCCCAAGAATTACAAGCGGCCTTCGTCCTTTTACAGACAGAGCCCTGCCGACAGACCGCCCCAATTTCAAACAGAAATCAGGGTGAATAAGGTCGTCGCCAACGCGTCCGCGAATGCCATCAGTTCCGAAATACTGCTTACTCAAAACACCTCCCGTTCAAGAAGGGGACCATGTGGGGGCTTCGGATCAAGCAAACCTCAGAGACACTTTACACTCGGACGTTCTGTTTGAGGCTCAGCAAACGATCGGCTTTGCTTGGTGGGTAGCTTAAGTTTCCTCTAGAGGATCGCCGACGGAACCTTCTTGACTGTTTTTGTTGTTATTGGTTCCCGATGTATTAACGCCTTCATCGGGTGCTCTAGGCTTTGCACCCGCCATTATATCCCCAGCTTGGGCCGGCGATAACGTCTCGTATTCCATCAGGGCATCGGCCATTGCGTGGAGTTTCTCTACGTTGTCTTGCAGAATCTTTTTCGCTCTTTTATAGCAATCATCGATAATTTTTCTGACCTCTTCGTCAATTTCCCTGGCGGTCTGCGAAGAAATCGATTTCGATTGCGAACCAGCGGACATGCCCAGAAACACTTCTCCTTCTTCATCGTCATATTTCACTGGGCCCATCCTTTCCGATAGCCCCCATTTAGTAACCATATTACGTGCGAGCTGAGTAGCTCGCTCTATATCGTTGGATGCTCCAGTGGTTACCCCATCCGCACCACTTATCAATTCCTCCGCAATACGACCGCCCAGTAAAGAGCAAATTTGGGACTCTACCGACCGCCGACTGTGGCTATAACGATCCTCCTCTGGCAAAAACATGGTGACACCGAGTGCTCGACCTCGAGGAACGATGGTAATTTTGTATAGTTGATCGTGATCGGGGACCGTATATCCAACTATCGCATGCCCAGCCTCGTGATACGCCGTATTCCGTTTTTCTTTCTCGGACATCACCATCGACTTACGTTCCGCGCCCATCATGACTTTATCTTTCGCTTTTTCGAATTCCTCCATTTCAACCAACCGTTTACCGCCACGGGCAGCAAAAAGTGCGGCTTCATTAACAATATTTTCCAGGTCGGCGCCAGAAAAGCCCGGGGTTCCACGTGCCAAAATCGACGGTTCAACGTCATCTGCAATCGGAACTTTCCGCATGTGAACATTCAATATTTGTTCTCGCCCTCGAATATCCGGCAAGGAGACAACGACCTGTCGATCAAAACGTCCTGGCCTCAACAAAGCTGGGTCAAGGACATCTGGCCTATTCGTCGCAGCAATGACGATGACGCCATTATTAGGTTCAAATCCATCCATCTCGACCAACAGTTGATTGAGCGTTTGTTCGCGCTCATCGTGACCGCCACCCAAGCCCGCTCCCCGATGGCGGCCCACCGCGTCGATTTCATCAATAAAAATGATGCACGGAGCTTGTTTCTTGCCCTGTTCAAACATATCGCGTACGCGAGAGGCACCGACACCGACAAACATCTCGACAAAGTCCGAGCCAGATATCGTAAAAAAGGGAACTTTTGCTTCGCCGGCTATTGCCTTAGCAAGCAGGGTCTTTCCCGTTCCCGGCGCGCCAACCATTAGCGTGCCGCGAGGAATACGACCACCCAACCGCTGAAACTTACCGGGGTCCATGAGAAACTCAACAAGCTCCTGGACTTCTTCCTTAGCTTCGTCCACGCCTGCAACATCAGCAAACGTAGTCTTGATCTGATCTTCAGCCAGCAAGCGGGCTTTACTTTTGCCAAACGCCATGGGACCGCCTCGGCCCCCAACTCCACCCTGCATTTGCCTCATAAAAAGCATGAAGACAGCTATAATGATCAGGATAGGAAAGCTTGCGATCAGTAGCTGAGTCCAAAATCCTTCGGTTTCGGCTTCTTTCCCCACGATCTCGACGTCGTGTTCCATCAAATCGTCTAATAGTCTCGGGTCCGGCGCTGGGATAATGACCTTAAAACGAGAAGTATCCTTCCGAAGCACCGTTAGGTATTCATGCTGACCATCGAATTCGACCTGGCGAACCTCATTACGATTTACCTGTTCGATAAAGTCGGAGTAGCTGATTTCCTGTGGCTCACTCACCCCGCTAAAATTATTAAACACGGTCAGTAGGACGGCGGCGATAATTAGCCAAAGCAGGATATTTTTTCCCATATCGTTCAAAGACTTATCCTCCTAGCACGCGGTACCAGGACGCCACTTTCCGGGCCCATTAGACTACACCAGGTAAGTAGCTCCGGCTATCAAGCAATATTTGGGCGGAATGAGACTTTACAAGTGGTAGATTATTCTCAGCCAGATAAAAACCATGTCGGTTCGTCCCTGCGACTTCGACACGTAATTTTCACCAACATACGCAGATCATGGATACAAAAGTACTAAAGGCTATTGCACATCATCTCGATCCAATCGTAACCATTGGTAGCGCAGGATTATCAACTAGCGTCATTGCCGAATTGAAACGGGCCATCTCAGATCACGAATTGATCAAGATACGGTTGAACGTTGGAGATAGAAAATTTCGACGCGAACTCGCCAACGAGGTCGCACAACTGCTATGCGCAAAGTTGGTTCAGCAAATAGGGAAGGTCTTCGTGGTGTATCGCCCTAACGAGCAAACTTGCCCCGCTCTATCAAACATCACGCGTTTTGGGCATTAACTACACAAAAACCTAGCTTCAAAGATGTTCAACAGTATCGACTTCGTATTCGCGCTCACCATCGGGCGATTTTACGACCACGGTATCGCCGAGATTTTTACCCACCATCGCCCTCGCCATCGGAGATAACACCGAGATCTTATCTTCTTTAATGTCAGCTTCATCTTCTCCGACGATTTTGTATCTCACTTCCTGATCACTACCTTGTTCCACCAACGTCACGGTACAGCCAAATACAATTTTTCCGCTTGGGCTGATCTTTGTTACGTCGATAACTTGAGCATCACTAAGCTTGGCTTCAATCTCTTGTATTCGCCCTTCCGTAAAGCCCTGTTGCTCTTTAGCCGCGTGATATTCAGCATTCTCACGCAAATCGCCATGCTCTCGAGCCTCGGCAATCGAGCGAGTCACAGACGGCCGCACAACGCGTTTGAGATGGGTCAATTCTTCTCTCAGTTTCGCAGCACCCTCCACGGTCATGGGCGTAGTCACGCTTGCAGTCCTCGGTGTATTTCCTGAAGGCTTCGAACCCGATTGCTATTCCCATGTCGCATCGCAATACAGAAAGCTTCGCCGCCCGCAAGAGTCGTGGTGTAGCACACTTTATGACGTAGCGCGAGACGCCTAATAACCGCCGAGTCAATAATCGCCTGGCGGCCTTCCGTGGTATTAACAATCAATGTTGGTGGGTCATTCTTTATAAGGTCTGTTACGTCCGGTCGTCCTTCCGTAACTTTGTTGACTACTGCAGTACTTACGCCAGAATCCCTCAGAGTTTTTGCAGTTCCCCTTGTAGCAACAATCTCAAATCCCAAAGCCGTTAATTGCCTAGCGACCTCAGCTACATACGGCCGATCTGATTTCTTAACGCTCATGAAAGCCAACCCACCCTTAGGCAAAATTTCTCCCGCAGCTAACGTAGCCTTGGCGAAAGCCTCGCCGAACGAGTCACCAATCCCCATGACTTCTCCAGTCGATTTCATTTCTGGTCCGAGGATCGGATCGACCCCAGGGAATTTGGTAAACGGGAACACAGACTCCTTAACGGAGTAGTGGACAGGGACAATTTCTTCTGTAAATCCTTGAGCTTCCAAGCTTTCGCCAACCATACAACGAGCCGCGATTTTGGCGAGCGAGACCCCAATCGATTTCGAAACAAATGGCACAGTACGTGACGCCCTTGGATTGACTTCTAGTACATAGACCTTTCCATCTTGAACCGCCATTTGAACGTTCATTAACCCAACAACGCCCAGTTCCAGTGCCAGCGATTCCACCTGATCTCGTATTTCGCGTTGAATACCGAAATCGAGACGATATGGCGGTAGTGAGCAAGCCGAATCGCCGGAGTGCACGCCCGCTTGTTCGATATGTTGCATGATGGCACCAATCACGACTCGTTCCCCATCACATACGGCGTCTACGTCGACCTCCACGGCTTGATCCAAGAATCGATCAAGTAGCACGGGTGATGCGTTAGATACTTGAAACGCAGATTCCATATATCGTTGGAGATCTTGCTGACCGTATACGATCTCCATAGCACGGCCACCTAAGACGTACGACGGTCGAACAACAATCGGATAGCCGATCTCATTTGCGGCTCGCGCTGCGCTAGCTGGTTCACTGACGGTACGGTTCGGCGGTTGCCTCAATGCAACTTTATCGATCATCGCCTGAAACCGTTCCCGATTTTCAGCTCGATCTATCGCATCCGCGCTCGTCCCGAGAATTGGCACGCCCGCGGTCTCGAGCTGATCAACTAACTTGAGAGGGGTCTGACCTCCAAATTGGACAATGACACCGTGAGGTTTCTCTACTTCAACAATGGCAAGTACGTCCTCCAAAGTCACCGGCTCAAAATAGAGACGGTCTGACGTGTCATAGTCAGTCGAAACGGTTTCGGGATTACAATTCACCATAATCGTTTCGTATCCGTCTTCACGCAATGCCATCGCCGCGTGGACACAGCAATAATCAAACTCGATGCCCTGACCGATCCGGTTCGGACCGCCGCCCAAAACCATGATTTTTCGCTCTTTCGTCGGTTGCGCCTCACACTCTTCTTCGTAGGTCGAATACATGTAGGCAGTCGCAGCCTCGAATTCAGCGGCGCAAGTATCAACTCGTTTATAAACTGGGCTGACCCCAAGTGACTTACGATATTCCCTAAATTCTTCCTCCGAGCATCTAAATATCGACGCCAGGCGGACGTCAGAAAAACCATCTCTCTTCAATAGGCGGACATGGGCTTCTGTAAGATTTCTCAGATCCTGACCGTTAAGCGACTTCTCCGTTCGAACAAGGTCTTCAATATGGGCCAGAAACCACTTGTCGATGCCCGTGGCGTCCGCAATTTCTCCGATGGTCATTCCCTCGCGGAAAGCATCCGCGACAAACCAAATCCGCTCCGCTCCTGCCTGTCTTAATTCGAGAGTAAGGATCGATACCCGTTCGTCGTCATTCGGGGAGAGAATCGGATCTAAGCCCATCACTCCGGTCTCGAGGCCTCTCAAAGCTTTCTGGAAAGATTCTTTGAAAGTACGCCCGATCGCCATAACTTCGCCGACGGATTTCATCTGGGTCGTTAGTCGATTTTCGGCTTGACTGAATTTCTCAAAAGTAAAACGCGGCACCTTAGTCACTACGTAATCGATCGAAGGTTCAAACGAAGCGGGCGTTGCTCCGGTGATATCGTTAATCAGCTCGTCCAGGGTATACCCGACCGCTAACTTAGCCGCGACCTTGGCGATCGGAAATCCCGTTGCTTTCGAAGCAAGAGCCGACGATCGCGATACTCGCGGGTTCATTTCAATAACGACCATCCGACCTGAATCTGGGTCGAGCGCGAATTGAACGTTTGAACCCCCCGTATCAACACCGATTTCCCGTAACACAGCGATCGATGCGTTACGCATCAATTGATATTCCTTGTCGGTCAGTGTTTGTGCAGGTGCCACCGTGATCGAATCACCGGTATGAATTCCCATCGGATCAACATTTTCGATTGAACAAACGATGATGCAGTTGTCGGCACGATCACGTACAACCTCCATCTCAAATTCTTTCCATCCCAACAGTGATTCATCGATCAATAACTCGCTGGTCGGCGAAAGATCTAAGCCCCCTGCACATATCTCGATAAATTCCTCGCGGTTGTATGCAACACCGCCGCCACTTCCACCCAAAGTAAAGGAAGGTCTAATGATGCAGGGGAATCCGAGCCGGCTCTGGACCTGAAGCGCTTCTTCCAAGCTATGTGCGCTCGCGGAGCGGGGAGTTTCTAACCCAATCCGCCGCATGGCGCGATCAAAACGCTCTCTATCTTCCGCTTTGTCAATCGCATCGTGACTGGCACCAATGAGTTCAACATTGTGAGCGTCAAGGACTCCTTCACGAACGAGATCAAGCGCACAATTGAGTCCGGTCTGGCCGCCCATGGTAGGTAACAACGCCTCCGGTTTTTCCCGAGCAATGATCTCAGCAACAGTTTTCCACTCCACCGGCTCTATGTATGTTGCATCTGCCATCGTAGGATCCGTCATTATCGTCGCCGGATTCGAATTGACCAACACGACCCGATATCCCTCGCTGCGAAGAGC
Source organism: Pseudomonadales bacterium (assembly GCA_022448085.1). Taxonomy (GTDB): domain Bacteria; phylum Pseudomonadota; class Gammaproteobacteria; order Pseudomonadales; family Azotimanducaceae; genus UBA11889. The sequence continues at coordinate 37,860 of JAKUTH010000005.1, forward strand.
TTTGCATGCCTGCGCACCGGAATAATCAAATTCGCAAGCCTGCCCGATGACGATTGGGCCGGCGCCGATGATAAGCACAGACTCTATATCCTCGCGCTTAGGCATGAGCGCCCTCGTTCTTGTAATCAGACATCATTTGGACAAATCGATCGAAAAGATAGGCGCAGTCCTGCGGTCCTGGGCTAGCTTCCGGGTGGCCTTGAAAACCGAACGCCGGTTTGTCCGTTCTGGCTAACCCTTGGAGAGACTCGTCGAAGAGCGACACGTGCGTAACCTCTAGATTTTTCGGCAAAGAGTCCCCGTCTACGGCGAAACCGTGGTTCTGGCTGGTGATGATGACGCGACCCGTCGATAAATCCTGAACTGGGTGATTTGCACCGTGATGGCCATGCGTCATCTTGACTGTCCTTGCATCGCTCGCCAAAGCCAGTAATTGACAGCCGAGGCAAATTCCAAACAACGGAAGTCCTATCTCTAAGAATTTCCTTATCGCGGCAATCGCGTAATCGCAAGGGTCGGGATCGCCCGGACCGTTGGATAGAAAAACTCCGTCGGGATGCATTGCCATCACAGCTTCGGCAGACGTCGTTGCTGGTACCAGCGTCACGTCGCATCCTCGATCCGACAAAAGGCGTGAAATCGCGTGTTTTACACCAAAGTCATAGGCAACGACCTTATGGACAAAAGGCTCTGATTCAGCATAACCCTCGCCTAAACGCCAACTGCCACCCCTCCAACTCACGACGTCCTGGCGGCTCACCACTTTCGCTAAATCCATCCCAGCTAATCCCGGAAATGCATTCGCCTGAGCGAGAGCTTCATCCTCAGAGACTTCTTCGCCAGCCATTAAACAACCGGCTAAAGAACCTTTCCGCCGAAGAATTCGAGTTAGTCTGCGCGTATCGATCCCGTCGATAGCGACGACTTCTTTATCTCGCAGAAAATCAGTAAGCGATTGACTGGCCCTCCAACTACTTACCTCGACCGGGAGATCGCGTATCACCAAGCCGTCTGCCCATACGCGGTCGGACTCCATGTCCTCCTCATTCGTTCCGGTATTTCCGATATGGGGATACGTGAGGGTAATAATTTGGCGGGCATAAGACGGGTCGGTAAGAATTTCTTGATAACCGGTCATCGCCGTATTGAAGACGACTTCTCCGGTTGCCGTGCCAGGAATACCAATGGAGCGCCCGCGAAAAACGCTACCGTCTTCAAGTACCAGTATGGCGGGCTTCACTTGCTTCCTATAAAAAGGCGGGAAAGACTTCCGCCCTCCCGCCATAGCTTCGTATCGCCCGACCCGAAATCGAGCGCCAGAATTCTAGCGGCAAACGGGAATAATTGCGCGGATCATAGTGTCGTTACCGCAAAAAATGGTTCAGAGTCCGAGCACGTTCTCCATGCCAAAAAGACCCCTTTCTTTCATCGCGATCTTATTAGCAACAAATCGAACGGCCCGAATAGCGCCTGCCGCGAAGTTCGACCGACTTTGTGCTCGGTGTGTAATCTCGATGCGCTCACCCGTTCCTGCAAAGGTCACCGTATGTTCTCCGACAACATCTCCGCCACGGGCAGAATGAAATCCAATAGTTGGTTGTGCACGCTCACCGGTGTCGCCAACCCGTCCGTATATCGCGTCCTTTTCAAGATCGCGCCCGAGAGTCGTCGCAACAATTTCGCCCATCCGAACGGCGGTTCCCGACGGCGCATCAATCTTATGGCGATGGTGCATTTCGTATATTTCAATATCGACGGAATCACCCAGAATCTCGGCCGCGGTTTCGATCAAACGAAACGCTACGTTGACTCCAACACTCATATTGGGAGCCATCACAATGGGTATCGACCCGGCGGCAACCTCGATGTCGCGCACTCCGGAGGCATCGAACCCAGTCGTCCCAATAACCATCCCGAAACTATCCGCGACACCCGTGTCAAGAAGTCCGAGCGTTGCTGCAGGAATACTAAAATCGACAAGCACGTCAAAAGTCGATCCATCGGTATTCGTTACCACTGGAACACCGATTTCGCCAACCCCAGCAACCAACCCTGCGTCTTGCCCCAAAAATTCGGAATCCGAACGTTCAAGTGCTACCACAAGCGATAGATCTTTTTCGTCGTCGATGGCTTGCGTCAACATCCGACCCATGCGCCCCGCGGCACCGTTAATTGCAACATCAATAGACATGCTCAGGTACCCGTCATCCGCTCGACAAAATCGCGCACCGCCCGAAACCAGGACGTCTCCTTCGGCGAATGCTCGCCCCCATCGTTAGCAAGGCTTTGGTGAAGCTCTTTCAATAGCGTCGCCTGTTGTTCGGATAAGCGCACGGGTGTTTCAACGACCACCCGGCACAGTAGATCTCCAGTCGCGCCACCACGAACGGGATGCACGCCCTTCCCGCGTAATCGAAACAGCTTACCGGTCTGGGTTTCCGCAGGCACTCGAAGCTTCACTTTGCCGTCCAGCGTCGGAACCTCTAACTCGCCGCCTAACGCCGCTTGGGTAAACGAGATAGGGACTTGGCAATGCAAATGACTACCCTCACGTTCGAATATCGCGTGATCCCTAACATTTATCTGGACGTATAAATCACCAGCAGGTCCACCGTTTGGACCTACCTCGCCTTCGCCAGAGAGTCGAATTCGATCATCATTGTCGACGCCCCGAGGCACTTCAACGCGGAGAGTCTTCTGCTGTTCCACCCGACCACCGCCACCACACACCCGGCAAGGATCGGCAATCACTTTGCCGACACCACCACACCTTGGACACGTCTGTTGAACGGCGAAAATACCACGAGCAATCCTCACTTGACCCGCCCCTGAACATTCCGGGCAAGTACTCGGCGCCGAACCCGGGGCTGCACCCGAGCCTCCACAGTCACCACACGCGGACATCACTGATGCTCGGATTTCCACGGAATCACCGGCCACCGCTTGTTCCAGATCGAGATCTAGGAGATAGCGTAAGTCAGCGCCCCTTTGCGCAGCCGTTCTGCCCCGCCTACCTTGAGCCCCGCCAAAGATGTCGCCGAAGACATCGCCAAAAATATCACCAAAATTCCCGTCAAATCCACCACCCATACCGCCGTTGCGTCCTTCGACGCCGGCATGACCAAACTGATCGTAGGCTTGACGTTTTTCGGAGTCAGAAAGGACCTCGTACGCTTCCGATGCGTCCTTGAAACGAACATCGGCATCCGTAGCATCTGGATTTCGATCGGGATGATATTTCATTGCGAGACGACGATACGCTTTCTTGATATCGCTATCGCCCGCGCCTCGGTCTACCCCGAGCACTTCGTAGTAATCGCGTTTAGCCATGATTCCCCTGACCGCGTCCAGCTGAGACCAGCGGCCCCCGAAGGCTGAAGACTACCCTTTCAATTACTTTTCGTCGTCCTTAACTTCTTCGTACTCGGCATCGACAACATCGTCTGTTTCTGGCGAACCTTCGCCATCACCTTCCGTTGCCCCGGCTGCCGTTTCATTCGCGTACATCTTTTGCGCTAGACCACTCGTAGCTTCGGACAACACTTGTATCGCCGCTTCGATCCGCTCTTTGTCATCGGTCTTACTGGCTTCGTCCAATGATGTCGCTGCAGATTCAATGGCTTCTTTCTCTTCGTCCGTTGCCTGATCCGCGGCATCGGTGAGCATCTTGCGCGCCGCGTGTGAAAGCCCGTTGGCCTGATTTCGCAAATTGACCAATTCCTCGAATTTCGCATCCTCTTCCGTGTGCGCTTCAGCGTCCCTCACCATGTCATCGATCTCGTCATCGGAGAGGCCCCCCGACGCCTTGATGACAATCGATTGCTCTTTGCTCGTTGCCGTATCTTTGGCCGATACGTTTAGTATGCCGTTGGCATCTATATCGAAGCTGACTTCAATCTGCGGTATGCCGCGAGGAGCGGGCGGAATGTCCGAAAGGTCGAATCTACCCAGGGACTTATTCTGGGCAACTTGTTTCCTTTCACCTTGTAATACGTGGATCGTTACCGCAGTTTGATTGTCATCTGCGGTCGAGAAGACCTGCTGCTTCTTCGCGGGAATGGTGGTGTTTTTGTCAATGAGCGTGCTCATGACTCCTCCCAGCGTTTCGATACCCAGGGATAGCGGCGTTACATCAAGTAGCAGTACATCTTTAACGTCGCCGGATAGCACGGCTCCTTGGATTGCCGCTCCCACGGCAACGGCTTCATCCGGGTTCACGTCCTTTCTCGGTTCTTTCCCAAAATATCCACTGACTTTCTCTTGAACCAATGGCATACGGGTCTGTCCGCCGACCAAGATGACTTCATCAATATCACCAACCTTCAAACCCGCATCGTCAATCGCCGTCCGGCACGGTCCGATGGTTCTCTCGACTAGATTTTCGACCAACGCTTCCAATTTGGCCCTTGTGACTTTAACCACGAGGTGTTTCGGACCGGTGTTGTCCGCCGTTATGTACGGCAGGTTGACCTCAGTTTCCTGACTGGTCGAAAGTTCGATCTTGGCCTTCTCCGCTGCTTCTTTTAGTCGTTGTAAAGCTAACGGATCACTATGCAGGTCTATCCCATTTTGTACTTTAAATTCATCGGCCAGGTAGTCGATCAACGTAAGGTCGAAATCTTCGCCTCCCAAGAACGTGTCGCCGTTCGTTGAAAGCACTTCAAACTGATGTTCACCGTCAATTTCGGCAATCTCTATCACCGAAACATCAAAAGTCCCGCCGCCAAGATCGTATACCGCAATCTTCGAATCCCCACGCTGCTTATCCATCCCATACGCGAGTGCAGCCGCAGTTGGTTCATTTATGATTCGGCGAACTTCAAGCCCGGCAATCTTGCCGGCGTCTTTGGTAGCCTGTCGTTGTGAATCATTGAAGTATGCCGGCACGGTGATCACCGCTTCAGTGACCGAATCACCCAGAAATTCTTCGGCAGTCTTTTTCATTTTCTTGAGAACTTCTGCGGACACTTGCGGCGGCGCAATTTGTTCGTCTTTCGCTTGCACCCAAGCATCGCCATTGCTTGCTTTGACAATTTGATAGGGGACCATCTTGATGTCCCGCTGCACCACTTCGTCGTCGAACTTGCGTCCGATCAACCGTTTAACAGCAAACAACGTGTGGTCGGGGTTGGTCACGGCCTGTCGTTTCGCACTTTGTCCAACGAGCACTTCTCCCTTATCCGAATACGCCACAATAGACGGCGTGGTCCGGTCCCCTTCGGCATTCTCGATCACTCGAGCGTCAGTGCCATCTACAACGGCTACGCACGAATTTGTCGTCCCGAGGTCAATTCCTATAATTTTTGCCATGTTTAACCTATTACTGGCGCCGCTTTCTCAGCATAACGCTCACGCTTTCTATGAACCTGACATATTGGTCCAATTCCCTAAGTTTCAAGGGCTCAGGGTGCCTTTTTTGGCTCCGACATATCTTTCGCCACCAACACACGGGCCGGACGAACAAGCCGGTCATTGAGTGTGTAACCCTTTTGAACGACTTCCAGGACGGATCCGGGCTCTGCGTCTGGGTTTTCGAGCATACTCATCGCTTCGTGATACTCGGGATCAAACGGTTCGCCAGTCGGATCAATCGACTTTATCCCAGCTTTCTGCAGCACATCGATAAAAAGCCTGTATGAAAGTTCAACACCTTCTAGCGTGGCATGAACTGACCCGTCATTTTCTTGGCCATCATCCGCAGCCTTCTCCACCGCTTTTTCAAAGCTATCGAGCACGGGTAAAAGCTTCTCGGTCAAACTCTCGAGTGCATATTTATGTGCGTTCTCAACTGCCTTGTCGGCACGTTTCCGGATGTTGTCGGCCTCCGCCACAGCTCTTAAGGCTCGATCTTCTGCATCGGCCAACTGTTCCCGAACCTCCTCAAGCGCTATCTCCGGCGAAGTCTCTGCAGATTCACCTGCGACAGCTTCGTCGTCGAGTTCACAAGTTTTAATCTCGTCGGACGATGCGTTGGGATCTACCGCAGAGTCCGAAACGTTTACGTCTGATTGTGAAACCGGAGAATCTTCGCCGGGCCCTATGTCCGAGTCTTTTTCTTCTGCCATACCCGTCTTTTCACCGTTATCGAAAACGTCATATGCGGTCGACTGACCGAAAAATCAATGCCTTCCGTAATCCAATGCAGAGCCTAAAAGACGAGCGGTCAAGTCCACCAATGGAATCACCTTTTGATAGGACATGCGGGTGGGTCCGATCACGCCAAGCACTCCAGCAATCTCGCCGTTCACCTCATACGGCGCCGTTATAAGACTGTATTCATCGAGTGGCCGATAGCCAGACTCCTCTCCGATGAATAGCTGTACACCATCTGTCTCCAAACAACGATCCAGCAAATGTACGATCGCGTTCTTCTCTTTGAAGGCATCGAGTAAGCCCTGAACTTCCTCTGAAGAACTGAGAAAACTCATCAAATTGCGTTCACCGGATACCACATAATCGTGTTCGTCCTCTCGTACGAAGGTTTTCGATGCCATATCGAGCGCCGTCTGCATGAGTTCATCCATCCGCTGCTTATCATCGCTCATGCTTTCAAGAACGCCTTTACGTATGGACATCAGCGAACGGCCACCAAACTGACGATTGATAAAGTTCGCGGCCTGAGTCAATTCGACATCCGAATACTCGCGCTCAGTATCTACCACGCGGTTCTGCACTTCCCGCTCATTTACCACCAAGATCGCCAACACTTTCTTGCCTGAGAGCGGTAGAAACTCGACTTGCCTAAGTTCGACCTGCTCGGGACGCGGCATCGTGACTAAGCCGGCGAGGTGCGAAACTTGGGAAAGGATGTTTGATGCCGATTCCACAAGTTCGTTTGGAGACATACGGGTATGGAGTCCTTCTCGTAGGTACTGCACCGATGCCGCTTCGAGTGGCTGTACCGAGATCAGGCTATCGACAAACAATCGAAGCCCTCGGTGCGTTGGCACCTTCCCAGCAGAAGTGTGTGGAGAGCGGACCAGTCCGCGCATTTCGAGGTCCGACATGATATTGCGTACAGTTGCCGGACTGACCGCGATCGCGGTCGTTTCCGACAACGTCTTTGAACCGACCGGCGTGCCTTGCTCCAGATATTCTTCTACAAGAAGTTTAAACAGGTGTTGCTCGCGATCCGCAATCGCGAACGTGTCCCGGATTCCATCGTTCAATCGTTGGTGTTTTTCTGCACGTGTCATGACTACCGAAGATTAATGTAAATCCAAGGGAACGTCGGCTACTCTAGCACAGTAGAAACCGCTGATTGCGACGTGCTGACGCAACTCAACATCCAAAACTTTGTCCTAGTCGAAAGTCTAGAGATCAGCTTCGATTCGGGCATGACGGTGTTAACGGGCGAGTCGGGCGCGGGCAAATCGATCCTACTCGGGGCCCTCGGTTTGGTCTTAGGAGCCCGATCGACAAAGCGGGTCATCCGCGCAGGTGCTGAACGCTGCGAGATCAGTGCGGAATTTTCAATCGAAGATAATGAGATCGCGCAGTCGTATCTAGCTCAACTCGATCTCCTCGATGCCAATGCGCCTCAACGTTGCCTCGTTCGGAGGGTGGTGCGAGGGGATGGACGGTCCCAAGCGTACATCAACACCTCACCCGTGAATCTGAGTGTCCTTGCGGAATTCTGTTCTCCATTAATTGAAATACACGGTCAGCATCAGCACCAGCGCTTACTTGATCGGCGCACACAGCTAGCCTGGCTTGACGATTACGGCGTCAACAATACGATTCGAGCAACCGTCAGCAACGCCTATTCACTTTGGCGTACCGCTAAGGCGGAACTGGAAACCCTTCAGCTAAACATCCAAGCAACAACGGAACGTTCGGATTTACTTCAATACCAAATCGGGGAACTCAAATCTCTCGGACTCAGCGAAGGTGAGGTCGAGCAGCTCGATGCCTCCTACAAGCGTCTCGTACAGGCCAAAGATATTAGATTACGGATCTCCAAAATCGACGAATCCATCCGCGAGCGCCTGTTACCCGAAACCGGTCAGTGGAACCGCGATTTACACGAAATTAACGATGGCCACAACGCCCTAGTAACTGCCCGCGAACTCCTTAATTCATCGGAAATCCAGCTGCTCGAAGCACAAAACGAATTGCGCGTATATTCGGAAACGCTAGTGATCGACGAGCAAGGGCTCGCCGATCTAGAACAGCGTCTCACGGCTATCCATGATGTGTCGCGCAAACACCGTGTTAAAGCAAACGAATTGGAGACTCGTCAAAAAGAATTGGAAGCCGAACTCGGCGCGATATCTGTCAATCAACAGCGATTAAATACACTCTCGCAGGAAGTGGCCGAGCACGAAAAAATATTTCAGAAACACGCCTCAATACTTTCCTCGGCCCGAAGGAAACACGCCGTCCCGTTCCAACGGGACGTTTGCGGTACCCTCGATACCCTCAACCTGCCCGGGGTCCGCCTTACCCTTGACTTTGTCGACGCGGAATCCGATGCCGGACTCGAAACCGTCGAGTATTTGGTGGCCACCAATCACCCAAACCCACCCGGCCGGCTCCGCGACATCGCCTCCGGGGGCGAACTCGCCCGGATCAGTTTAGCGATACAGGTGGTGGCGGCCCAGCGTTCCCAACTGCCATGCTTGATCCTTGATGAAGCCGACATTGGCGTTGGCGGTACGACCGCCGACGTCGTAGGCAGGATGCTGCAAAAACTCGCATCACATACCCAGGTCGTATGTGTAACTCACGCTCCCCAAGTAGCAGCCCTAGCCAATGCCCATATGAAGGTCGAAAAATCGAAGCGTCAAGACACTTCCATTGAAATGCTTTCGGACGCCGGGCGCGTCGACGAGCTCGCCCGCATGTTGGGAGGTCGAAAAATTACGGACGAAACAAAAGATTTTGCGCGAACGTTGCTTGCCGACGCGCACAAATAATCGTTCCGGTTTGTCAATCTACCCGAACTAAACTAAATCGATTCGGTCTTTAACCTTGTCCTTTGATGCATTAACGTTCGCGCTAATTCGTCGAAACAGTCCGTGGATATGTTCCTGAAACGCTTTTCTTGGCTCGTGTTCGTTTGCGCGATTGTCGGTTGCTCGATCTCGATGCCACGCGTGCACAAGGTCGCTGTCCAGCAGGGCAACATCCTCAACCAGCCGATGATCGACAAACTGAAACCGGGTATGACCCGCGCCCAGGTAGCCTACATTATGGGACGACCGGTGATGATTAATACCTTCGATCCCGATCGTTGGGACTATGTCTTTACCATAGAAGTACCGGGTCAATTCAACGAATCCACGCGCATGTCACTATTTTTTGAAAACGACGTCTTGACCCACTTCAGCGGCGACATGGCGCCCTCCACAGCAAAGTCTGGCGAAACCACGACCGGCACCGAATGAGCTTCATTCTTGGTGTCGGTGAACATTTACTGCAAGTAACCCAGTGATCCTATCGTTCCGATGATTTTTTCGAGGACGCAGCCCTGATCTAATTCGAGTCTTCGTCCGTTAAAACGTCACGGGCACGCTTGGAAAAAGAATCCACCAATCCGTCGATAATCTTCCCGAAGAATGGCCATAGCAAACTATCAATCATTAGACTTTTTAGTCGAAACGATACTTCTAGGCCGACGCGGCAACCGACGCCAAGGTCTGTAAAGCTCCACTGCCCATTGAAACTTTCGAAGGGCCCACTCACCAAAGAAAGGACAATGATTCCGTTCTCACTCTGATCATTACGGGTCACTAAACTTTCGGTAACTCCTCTTCCCGAAAGTTCGAGGCGAGCGACCACGAAATCGTTTCCCTTTTCAATAACGCTGGAACTTTTGCACCCCGGGACAAACTCACGGTAGCGATCAACATCGTTAACGAGCGCCTGCAACGCTTTTGCGCTGTACGGCAGTAACACACTGCGTTCAAACGTCCTCAACTCGCGGGGGCCCGATTAATCGGTAGGCCAGATCGTATAGAGAAATACAATTAGAACCCCTAGCGGGGCTATTACTCTCGACGAGGCCATCCATATCGCCACGGCGGATTTCGACGTAATACCCAACTGCGACATGACGGTGGCTTTGGGTAGAACGTAGCCAGCAAAAAGTGCAATAAACAAACCGCCGAGCGGTAACATGATGTTTGCGGTGAGGTAGTCGATCGAATCGAACACCGTTTTATCGCCGACCACGTAGACGTCTGACCAGACATTAAATGAAAAGACCGATGCCAAGCCCAATAGCCAACACGCAGCGCCAAGGCTGACCGCAACCCGGGACCGTTCCAGGTTGTATTCCTCGACAAGAAACGCGATGGCCGGTTCAGTCAATGAGATGGCCGAGGTAATCGCTGCGAAGCTCACCAAGATGAAGAAAATGCCCCCGAACAGCGCACCGAGCGGCATCTGTCCGAACGCAAGCGGGACCGTAACAAACATGAGTCCGGGTCCACTCCCCGGTTCCAGTCCGTTGGCAAAGACAATCGAAAAAATAGCGAGGCCCGCTATCAAAGCCACCACGGTGTCTAGGGCTGCGATGGTGATCACGGTTCGAGTTATTGAAACCGAGCTTGGAACGTAAGCCCCGTACGCCATGATCGCACCCATTCCAATACTCAAAGTGAAAAAGGCGTGACCGAGGGCCACCAACAAACCGTCCACGGATAACGCCTCCCACCTCAACCCAAACATAAAATCAAATCCTTGGGCAAACCCGCCCGACGCGACGCCATAACCTAGCAACACGATCAACAAAATGAACAACAGTGGCATCAGCCAACGAATCGCACGCTCGAGGCCACTTACGACTCCTCGTGCAACAATGAAGACCGTGAGACCCATGAAGACCGTGTGGAATACGGCCATGAGAATGGGATTGCTATGTAATGCTGCTAACGCTTGCGTGGCCGTCGTCCCATCCACTCCAGTGAAACTGCCGCTGGCGAGTTGCCCGATGTAGTAAAGACCCCATCCAGCAATTACAGAATAGAACGACAGGATGAGGAAACCGGCCGCGACCCCGGCCCAACCGATCAGCGACCAGGCTTTCGAACCATCGCTCTGTTGCACCAACGCTCGCATGGAGTTGATAGGACTTTGGCGACCCTGCCGACCCATGAGCACCTCAGCCATCATGACCGGAACACCCACAAGAGCAACGCAGAAAAGGTAGGCGACCACAAAGACGCCGCCACCGTTTTCACCGGCGATGTACGGAAACTTCCAGATATTGCCCAGCCCAACTGCGGATCCTGCGGCCGCCAGCACAAACAACCAACGGCTGGACCACATGCCATGTTTGGATTCGTCTGGCGTCACATGCACATCTCTTTGTCAACGGGCAAGGTACATTCTGTCCCGCTCAATGATTCGTTGCCAGTTACCAATCCATTCGGCTATTTCATTGCCGCCCACGACCTCGCCTATAATCTGGTCATGGCCAAACACGAAAAAGGAGGAGGATCGAACACCATCGCCCTCAATCGGCGGGCTAAATTTGATTACCACCTAGAAAAAACTTTTGAAGCCGGCATGGTGCTCGAGGGCTGGGAGGTAAAGAGTATACGTGCCAATCAGGCGCAGCTTTCCGATAGCTATGTCTTGGTTCGTGAGGGTGAAGCCTGGTTGCTGGGATCGCAGATCAGTCCGCTCTCTAGTGCATCAACGCACATAACCACCGATCCGCAGAGGACACGGAAACTGCTCCTAAACGCGAAAGAAATCGCTGAAATTTTTCGAGCGACCCAGGCGAAGGGAAGTACCTGCATCGCAACAGCCCTCTACTGGAAAGGGCCGCACGTTAAATGCGAGGTCGCGCTCGGGAAAGGCAAGAAACAGCACGACAAACGATCGACGGAAAAAGAACGCGACTGGCAACGTCAGAAACAACGTCTCATGAAAAATGGTTAACTGCGCTAACCGCGGCCCACGAATGGCATTTTGGAAGCAAGAACAGTAATCGACTGCACGCTTGCGTCCAACGGCAAGCTATCCATGTAAACAACGGCCCGCACGACACTATCGACGTCCATCGTCGGTTCCGGTTTCACCGTTCCATCAGCTTGCGTCACGCCTTTACCCATCCGGGCAGTCATGTCCGTGAGGGCATTGCCAATATCAATCTGGCTACAGACGATGTCATGGCTCCGGCCGTCCAATGCCGTCGATTTTGTTAACCCAGTGATCGCATGTTTCGTTGACGTATAGGGGGCTGAGTTAGGCCGAGGTACATGCGCCGAAATCGAGCCGTTGTTGATAATGCGACCACCCTTTGGGTCTTGGGCCTTCATGATTCGGAAAGCAGCTTGTGTGCACAGAAAGGTGCCTGTCAAATTAACTCTAACAACTCGCTCCCATTGATCTAAAGTGAGCTCCTCCAACGGAATGGCTGGTGCTCCCGAACCGGCATTGTTGAACAACAAGTCCAACCGACCGAACGTCGTACGAGTCGTCTCGAAAAGGTGCTCAACCGCTTGCGGGTCACCCACGTCCGTTGGCACCGCGATGATCCGTTCTCCCGCACCAGACTCGTCGACAACGGCGTCCAGCAGCTCAGCTCGCCGGCCCGCCAATACGACCGAATATCCTTCATCAAGCAATGCCAACGCAGTGTATTTGCCAATCCCTGTGCCAGCGCCGGTAATGATCGTCACCTTTCCCATGGTCATACCGCCAACGCCGTGGAGAATTCCGGCACGCCATCCCACCGTCCCGGATCCACAGACCTCATCACCGCGATTGTTTTGATGACCTCGGGGTTCGCAAGTCCATGGGGCGGACGACCGGTCAACACCCGAACGATGTTTTCAGCTTGCATGATTGGACATTCCTCAAGAAAGGTCGGAGAAAATCCGGCGATGTGCGGGGTCACCATCATGTTTGGCAAACCAAGGAGCGGATCTTGCGCATCGATCGGCTCGATCTCCGTGACATCAAGCGCTGCGGCTTCGATTTGTCCCTCGCTCAGCGCATTCGCCAATGCGGCCCCGTTGACGACAGGCCCTCTCGAAGTATTCACCAGCAACGTCGTGGATTTCATGCGCCCGAGCGCGTTCGAATCAATCATGTGCCGTGTCTCCTCAGTCGACGAGCAGTGAATCGTGATGAAATCAGCCGAACTCAACAACTCACCGAAATCGACCATTCGCACGCCGTATAGATCCGCCGTGGATTGGGGCACATACGGGTCATACGCAGTAATTGAGGCCGGGCCAAAGCCACGAATGCGGGTCGCAAAAGCCCTACCAATATTGCCGAAACCAATGATGCCGATGGTATGGCCGGCGATTCTTCGAACCGAGCGCTGGTATTCGCCCGTGAGTCTTCGATTTTCGCTCCATTGACCTGCACGGGTCGTGTTCGTGGCATCAACCAGTCGACGCGTGAGCCCGAGGAGCATAGCCACCGCGTGATCTGCCACTTCAGTGGTATTCACGCCGGGAACGTTACACGCGAGGACACCAAGTTCGGTCGCTGCCTCAAGATCTATAGAATCCACACCAACCCCCATACGACTTACGACCTTGAGTTTTGGACACGCTTCAAGGACCTCGCGCGACGTCAGCGGCAGCGTACCGACTTGTGCCCCATCGGCATCGCCCAACAAATCAATCATTTCTTCGGTACTGCGTGTCGAGCCTTCAACGACCTCGAAGCCTGCCGCTTCAAATAAATCGATGCGATTGTATGGACTATGGGGTAACGCGATTTTCATTGAGGACTCCTGTTACGAATTCGCCTGGCTTCTCGACAAGACCGCTATCCGTCGAGGTCTTTGTTGGGATTGATCAAGAATTTCTCACCCGTGGCTTGCATCCCATACCGAGCGACCGCCTCTGGTGATAATGCCTCCTCTAGGGACACAATTTCCGTGTACGAACTAGCAAACGTGGTGGTTATTTCAGACGCCACCCGCTGCCGTAACACCTCCGCTTCTTCGGCCCCAACTCGTTGCAAGAAATAGGGTAATAACCATCCCCCCAAACCCCAGGCCATGCCGAAACTTCGATTCAATAACGTTGGATTTCGATCAAGGCCTCCGTAGATATACACCTGTTTGTGCGTCGTCGATCCGTAACGATTGAACTCGCCAGCGTCGCGATTCGCCGCAACCTCCATCGCCGTCAGCAATTGACCCGGTAACGGGCCGCCTCCGGTGGCGTCAAAGCCCAGCGTCGCGCCGGTATCGGCTAATGCGTCGATCAACGTCTCCATAAAATTCGGCTCACCGCTGTTGCAAACGTGGGTAGCTCCCAACGACTTCAACAACTCAACGTGCTCCTGTTTTCGAACCACGTTAACCAACGGAACATCTTCGTTTAGGCAAAGTTTGACGAGCATCTGTCCGAGATTGGAGGCCGCCGCCGTATGCGCCAATGCGGTATGTCCCTCGAGACGCATCGTACCGACCATGCCCAAAACAGTCAGTGGATTGACGAAACATGACGCGCCCTCCACGGCAGTCGTTCCGTCTGGCAACAGCAAGCATTGATCGGCACGGGTCATCCGATACTGGGCGTACATGGCCCCACCAAGCGTTGCAACCGTTTTGCCCATCAGGGATTGAGCCCGTTCCGAAGAACCCGCGCTCACCACCACGCCCGCTCCTTCGTTGCCCGCGGGCAGCGATTGATCTATTCGCGCGGCCACCTGGCGCATCATGGCTTCCTGAATACTTGCCGTTAAGACGGCACCGGATCCCGCACCAGACAGTGTCGCGGTTTCCATGTCGGCCATACCGAACAGTAGGCCGAGATCCGACGGGTTGATGGGTGACGCTTCGACGCGGATGACGACATCGTCCTCGCCCGGTTCCGGCATATCGACTTCGGCGAGCGATAGCTCTAAGTGACCTTCCTTGCGGACGGTCGAACGTAGTTGTAATGGCATAGATTGGGTCCCTCCTGTCTCCATGATATGCCAATAGAGACGGCTGGCTATCGCCCCGGTTTCCAGGGTTAAAATTAAGACCCTACCGTTTCCAGCGTTGCGATGGCCAACCTAGACGATTTTCAACAAGAAACCCGCGATTGGTTAGAAGCAAACTGTCCAGCGGGTGCCCGTGAACCGGGCCCGGTGCCTTGGGGCAGCACCAAAATCGAGCTCGACGATGCATCCAAACAGTGGCTCGAGCGAATGGCTAGTCGTGGTTGGACCGTCCCATCATGGCCCAAAGAATACGGCGGTGCCGAGCTTTCGCCAGACCAATACAAAATTCTTATCGACGAATTGAAACGGATCAATGCACGACCGCCCCTCACAGGCCGTGGGGTCAACTACATAGGCCCGACAATACTGGAACTAGGTAACGACGATCAGAGAGAACGCTGGCTCCCGGGCATTGCGAGGGGCGAAGGCGGATGGGCAATGGGCTATTCAGAGCCCGGTGCGGGTTCGGATCTTGCAAGTCTTTCAATGCGTGCTGCGCGACATGGAGATCGCTATGTGATTAACGGCCGCAAGATTTGGACATCGGACGCCATGCAAGCCGACTATATTTTTGTGTTGGCGCGAACGGCCCCCGACGAGCCGAAACACCAAGGGATCAGTTTAATTCTCGTCGACATGCAACAAGAAGGGGTGCAGGTGCGTCCCATACGGTTAATATCGGGCGCTTCACCGTTCAACGAAACGCTGTTTGAAGACGCGATCGCCCATGCTAGCGACGTTGTTGGCGGCGTTAATAACGGTTGGACTGTGGGAAAACGTTTACTGCAATTTGAACGATCTACCCACGCCGGTATCAACACGTCCGGCTCACAGGGTGGGCGTTCTCAGCCCAGCACAATGCCCGAACAGATTCGGCGTCACGCGAAAGTTATCGGGAGTCGTATTGCTGATCCTGGAATACGCGCTCGGCTGATTCGATACCAACAAAATGACCTCGCACAACGACTTACCCAGCAACGTGTGATCGAAGAAACGCGTGCCCATGCGCCCGGCTTCGCTTCTTCTGCGGTAAAACTGACCGGGGCACTGCATACCCAAGAAGGGGACGAACTGCTCCTCCACACTTCCGGCACCCATGGACTTGATTGGGGAGCGACTGGATCATCGATCGAGACATCGGAAATCGCCAAGGCCTGGCTACGTCAGAAAGCCCTGACCATCGCCGGTGGGACGAAGGAGATCCAACTGAACATTATCGCCAAACGCGTGCTAGGACTTCCGGACTGAGACACAGGTCTGTTTCACGCCGCTGACCAATCGCGCACGAGATCCCGATACAAAAGCCCCGAGCCGCCGAACAGGTCAAGCGCACTACCAACGGTAAAATCAACTCGACCCTTGCCCACTCTCAAAATGGTGTCCAGGTCCATGAGGCTCGAAATCCCGCCAGCGTACGTAACCTGACTGGGGACAATGTCGGTTAATAACGCCAATAATCGACCATCGATACCCGTGATTTGGCCCTCTTTGTCGATGGCGTGGATCAGGAATTCGCTACAGTATTGGGACAACTCACCAAGCGTAGCCGCATCGATCGTGACATCGGTACGCGTCTGCCATCGATCCGTCATAGCAACATAGTTACCGCTTTCCTCACGGCAACTAAGGTCAAGAACAAGCCGATCCCGCCCGACCTGATCTGCAATCGACTCGAGGCGATCGCGATCAAGACGTCCACTAACAAAAATCGTCGATGTCACGATCACCGCAGCAGCGCCAGCCGCTAGCCATGACTCGGCGTTCCTGCCATCAATCCCCCCACCAACTTGCAGACCGCCAGGAAAATTCTCCAATGCTTCCCGGGCAGCGACTTCATTGCCCGGGCCCAGCATGATCACGTGCCCGCCCACCAACCCATCATCACGGTAGCGTCGCGCATATTCCGCCGCGGGCTTGTCAGTATCAAAATTCGTCGTAGGTTCGCCATCGTCCGTGAGCGTGTTCCCCACGATCTGTTTGACGCGACCACCGTGGAGATCAATGCAGGGGCGAAAGCGCATCCTGCTGTTTACGCGTATCGGGCATCTACGGGCGCGCCTCTTGCCGCATCATCAGCGGCGATTAGTGCGTCCGTAAGTCGTTCAATCGCTATCGCGCGTGTGGCCGTGTCGATCCCAACAAGATTCTCGCATTCGTCAGGATCTGCGACTAAATCGATCAGCTGCTCTTCGCGTTTTGAATTTCGCGTATAGCGATATGTATCGGTGATCACGGTTCTTGTTTTAGCCGGAATCGGCGTCAACGATGCGATCAGCGGCGCGATGTCATCTTCAATGAGCACGGAATCTCGGACACTTGCTTCTGGATCTTGAATCACCGGCCTCAGAGAATACCCCTGAATACCGTCATAGCCTTGGATTGAGCACAGATCCAGGAGCGTTGGACCAAGGTCAATGCTGGACGCGAGCCTCGTCGTTCGGTTCGCTTTCTCCCCCGGGACCGAAATGACAAGCGGCACATGCAACGTCCCTCGATAATGCATGAAGCCCTTCAGCATGAGACCGTGGTCTCCCATCATGTCGCCGTGGTCACTCGTGAACACAATAATGGTGTTCGCTCGCTGATCCGTGGCTTCAAGGTGGTCGAGAATGCGTCCGACCGCGTCGTCGACCATTTCAACCATCCCGTAAGTTGCTGCGGTCGCTTCTTGTACAAGTGCGTTACTACCGCTTCCGCAAGGTGAAACCCAATTCCGTTGATCGCGTGGATGGATTTTTCGAAACTGACGAAGGTGCTCGAAACAATCGGCGCCCGTATCCATTGACGTGGCCGGAAGTTCCATGTCCGACGGCACATGACGATCAAACCAATCCCCCGGAGGCGTCATCGGGTGATGCGGATCCGGAAATGAACACCAAGCTAGCCAAGGGGAATTCTCCGCTCGAGCTTGGTCGATAAACGCAACGGTTCGTTCAGCGACGAAGGATGTAGAGTGCAACTCCGCCGCATAAGGCGGCCTATAAATCTGCCACCACTCTGACGAACGCTTCGAGCCCGGTGCATCCGGCCGATAATCCGACGTTAAGTCTTCCCGTCGGGCGCCTTTATCTAGGGCCCACCTTAGATGATGGCCGCTAACCCGAGCGCCGTGATCCATTGCCAACTCAATGTGGTCAAAGCCGTAGTAGTCGTCCGGATCGTCTGGGACCTCCTCAAGAAATCGTTCGAAGTTCTCGATCTCATCCCAGCCTGCCGGATGCGGGGTTTCTACGGCGGCACGTCCTCGGTAAGGGTTCATGGAGTTACGGCTTGAGCCGTGTTGTAAATGCGATTTGCCGATCAGTCCTGTCCTGTAATTCTCGCCACGAAACTGCCGCACAAACGTGTTTGCACCCCAGTCTAGCGATCGGTCGTTAAAGATCACTCCATGAGCCGTCGGCATGCGACCCGTCATGATGCTGGAACGATTCGGCATGCACACCGGGTTGGAGACCCAGGCGTTCTCAAACACCGTGCCGGTCGCCGCAATACGATCGAGATTCGGCGTGCGAATCACGCGATTTCCCATAAATCCCGTATGGTCAGCACGCTGTTGGTCCGTGATAACGAAAAGTATGTTGGGTTGTGCCATCGTTCCGCACCGTTGTTCGAATCCGACCATAGCATGGCGGCCAGCGGCTTGACCTTGGCTCTACGTTGAAATTTCGTCGCGCTCGCGAAAAACCAAATAGATTGAACAAGGTGCTTGGTTTTGCCATCCTCGGTCATCACCCGGCCCGTGGAGAGTCCGATGACCCAGGACGTTGCAACCGACCGACAAGAATTCAGTTTCGATGAGCTCATGGCGGATGATCCATTCGAAAAATCTTTGGTAACGAACGACATCCAGTGCCACGGCGGGTACATCGATGGCGAATACGTCTCGCCCCGCGGCGCGCTGAGACGCCCCGCCATCCGCAACTGGCGTGAGCGTCTTTCGGTAGCAGATCATCCATTAATCACGATCCCCGAAAAATACGTGCCCCCCAATTATCCCAACTACGATCAGGCTAAATACCTTCTTCAGGAGGGCGTCGTTGAACCTGTCACCCGTGCCCTGACAATCATCGCGATCGTCGAAGGTTTTGGCGCACGCATTCGTGAAGTTTCGGTACCCGATTTTGACGCGGAGGTCGAGGAATCGGTCGACGGAACCGCACTCGCACACCTAGCAAGCGGCCTCTTTGAAGCCCACGCCAGGGACGAGGCCGGCCATCGCGACCAAGGCGGCCATAAACAAATGTGGGAGGCCGCAAGGGATGCCGGTCTCGACAAACCCGAAATACCCGATGATGTGCTGTTGCGATTGATGTCGGGTGGGCCACCGGCGACGCGCAAACGGCTTTACCCTGAACTTTCGGAACGCATGGAATCCATGCTCCTCATGATGACCAACGTGCTCATCATTGAAACGTTTGCCGAAGACACCTTTAACTGGGCGAAAAAACTTCTTGGGGACCCTGAAGTAAGCGCCGATCCGGTACAAGCCGCTCACATTGTCGATTGCATCGCTCGCGACGAGGTACCCCACGTCGACTACCTCACAGTTGCTCTCTCCGAACTGCGCGCGCGCACGCTGATTGGAGCCGATGGCCAATCGACCCTTTCAGGCGCCGATGTGATCGATGGCGTGTTCCGACGCCAGTTACGCGGCATGGCGACAGTTCGACCGCAGCAAAGTCGGGAACGCAGTCAAGCGGATATCCACCAGGCCGTGTCCGACAAACGCCGTGCCAGTTCAGTTGCCCGCCAATTTGAAGAGCTTGATTCCGGTTGGACGTTCCCACACCGTGATGATGAGGAACTCGACGTTCTACTGAAAAGCGCGTGAACGCTGAAGCGAATTCGAGCGTTTTGACGTTCGTCCCTGCGTCGCTCGCGGAACGCGCGTACCGTTCGGCTCAAATTTCGTGGACCGGTTTACGGGTCTGGCTTCATTACCAAACCCTCATATGGTGGGACAAACTACGGCGGCGCGACCCGGACGCACGTGACCTCCATGCTGTCCATCAAAAAAACGCAGACCTTATTTTCCACACGGCCGTCTCGTTGCGAGGCATGCTCGTTAAGATGTGCCAGGTCATCGGGACTCGTTCCGACATCTTTCCTCGCGAATATGTATCCGTTTTATCCCAATGCCAGGACCGGCTGCCGGCGCGCGAATTCGAGTCTATTCGACAGGTTGTCGAAGAGGACCTTGGCAAGCCCATTGAATCCGTTTTTGCCGAGTTCGAAACTGCGCCTGTCGCCGCCGCATCCCTCGCTCAAGTGCACCGCGCCCAGTTGGTTACCGGAGAAGAGGTGGCCGTCAAAGTGCAATATCCGGATATCGAACACATCATGCACACGGATATGACTGCGTCACGTCGCATCGCAGCGTTGTACGCGCGATTCTCAGACAACCCTATCGACTTCTTGCCACTACTCGATGAATTACAAACCCATCTTCGGATGGAGCTCGATTTTCGCCGCGAGGTAAAAAGCGCAGATCGGATCCGAGATTTTTTTTCTCGTGATCAAGACGTCCGAGTACCTATGGTGTTCGAAGAGTTTTCGACCCGACGAATCATCACCATGGAATTCGTTACGGGCGCCAAACCCAACGACCTCGACGAGCTGCATGCGGCGGGTATTGATACGCAAGGCTTCATGCTCCGTTTGATGCGTATTTTCAATCGCATGATCCTTGCGCACGGTTTTTTCCACGCCGACCCTCATCCAGGAAATATCTTCGTCACAGCCGATGAGCGAGGTAAGCCGGTATTTACGCTGCTCGATTTCGGGCTTTCAAAACAACTGCCGCGAGGCTTCGGTATGGGTTTGTTCGAGCTGATGTTTTCGATGATGACGTTTAACGAATCTGCCATGTTGCGAGCATTTCGAGAGCTCGGGTTCGACACGCGCAAAGGCGATGACGACAGCCTCCTCTATATCGCTCGACGCATGATTTCGCGCTCGGATACCGGTTCGTTTCAGGGTGAATTCACCGAAGATATGACCGATGAAATGTTTGACGCCGTTCGAGAAAGCCCCATCGTCACGGTACCCACCGATTTCGTATTGGTCGCTCGCGCATTTTCGCTGCTTTCGGGGATCGGTCACGCTATCGGCCAGCGCGGCAACGCCCTTGATGCCATGAGCTGATATATAAAGAGGCAGGGCCCTGGCAAATATCCCGCGCTCCTTAAGCGACGACCCACAAAGAACATCGGAACTCATCAATGGAAAACGAAACGACTCTGACGGCTGACTACCTTGTGATCGGCAGCGGCGCCATGGGGATGGCATTCACTGATGTGCTGATCCAGGAAACCGACGCCTCCGTCGTAATGGTGGACCGCCATCATCGACCTGGAGGGCATTGGAACGATTCCTACGCCTACGTTCGCCTGCACCAACCTTCCTCATTTTACGGTGTTAATTCGCGACACCTTGGCAGCGACGCCGTTGATCAGACCGGCTGGAACAAGGGATTGCACGAGCTCGCTTCGGGCGCCGAAGTTTGCAACTACTTCGATCAGATTATGCAGCAGCAATTTCTCCCGTCCGGTCGTGTCCAGTACTTTCCGATGTGCGATTATCTCGGCGAAACCCAGTTTAGATCACTCGTCTCTGGCCGCGAATACGCCGTATCCGCGCGCTGCAAGGTTGCCGACGCGACGTACATGGACGTCGTCGTACCGGCCATGCGCACCCCTCCGTTTTCGGTTGACGCCGGTATTCGCTGTATTCCATTAAATGACCTCACCCGTATCGACGCAGCAGCGCGTCACTACGTTGTGATCGGCGGCGGAAAGACGGCCATGGACGCGTGCTTGTGGTTGCTCGAAAACTCTACCGATCCGGGCGCTATTTCTTGGGTCATGCCACGAGATTCATGGATCCTAGATCGAGCGAACATCCAACCTGGTGAACTCAACGCCGAACGTATCTTGTCGGGAGCTGCGGAAACTATGTCGGCGGTTGCCAAGGCCGAGTCAGTCGAGGAACTTTTTGACGAGCTAGAAGCTACCGGTCAATTAATGCGTCTCGATACCAACGTTCGGCCCACCATGTTTCGGTGCGCGACGGTGACCGAAACCGAACTTGAGGCATTACGGAGCATTCACAATATCATCCGGATGGGTCGCGTCACGGCACTCACCGGTGGGGAGATTGAGCTCGAACATGGCACCGTGGCGGTTGAGAACGATTCACTATTTATCGACTGCGCCGGCGATGGTCTCAAACGCCAACCCGCGGTGCCCGTTTTCCAGGAAAACAGCATTACGTTGCAGTCCGTCCGTACATGCCAACAAGTTTTCAGTGCCGCATTCATCAGCCACGTCGAGGCCAGCTACGAAGACGAGCAACAAAAAAACGAACTATGCGCCGTGGTCCCGCATCCAAATTCGGATATCGATTGGTTGCGTAACCGGTTTGCCGACAACGTGAACACTTTTCGTTGGAACCAAGACCCGAAGCTCATGGACTGGCTACGCGCTTCCCGCCTCGATCCGTTCAACCAGCCCAGCAATGGGGCCGATCAACCCAACGGTGACGACGCCGAGCGTATCGGCGAAATGATGCGAAACGCGCCGCTCGCGATGCAGAAACTGCAACAATTGTTGGGCTTTGGTTAACCGTGAGGTGGAGCGAAAGTAACTCGCCTCCGTATTCCACCATCGTTCCTCTATACGCGTAACTCTTAGCGCAAACGATCGACTAATTGATCCTCGTCTGGGAATTCGCCGGTTTCGTGCTTGGAGTACACCAGGTCACCGTCGACCACCACATCGAAAATTCCGCCGGCGCCTTCAATAAGAAACGCATCGGCGTTATACGCGTCTTTCAATTTAGCCGCCAAACTGACGGCTTTTGGTTTATACGATCACGCGCCGCAATAAGTAATGGTGATGTCCATTCTCGCAATCTCCAATAATCAAGGAGTCCACGAATGATAACCGATGCGCGAGGACGTCGTATTTTCAGTGGCAGCCCAATAGGGCTGGAATAAGTACCGACGAATTCACCGCTTGGAATACACTGCACGGTTATGCAATCCGGCAGACGAAATATCTGGGTCGATGGTGATGCCTGTCCCAAAAACGTCAAAGAAATTCTATTTCGCGCCGCGGAACGCGTTCGTATCGAGTTGTTTCTGGTTGCCAATCAGTTCGTTCCGGTACCGAAATCGCCTTTGCTCAGATCCATTCAGGTTCCATCCGGCATTGACGTCGCTGACAACTACATCGTGGAGCACGTCTCGCCCGGGGACTTGGTGGTTACCGCGGATATTCCGCTAGCAGCCCTCGTCGTCGGGAAAAATGCAGTCGCCCTCAATCCGCGTGGAACCCTCTATAACGAGGAAAATATTGGCACCCACCTAGCTCGACGTAATTTCATGGACGAATTGCGGGCCACTGGCGCTGTCACGGGCGGCCCAGACGCGTTCGGTAAAGTCGATCAGCAGACATTTGCCAATGCCCTAGACCGCTGGCTAGCGAAAAGAAACTGAACCACTAAAAATGCCCGCCACGGACGATTGACTGCGTTCCTTCGTCGAACCCGCATTGTTCAGCCCCGGCCATCGGCCGGGGCTTTGCAACTATCGCCGCAACAAGCCCTCAGTGCTACTCGGCGAACGGACCGGTGATCTCGTAGGTGATGCCGTAAGCCGAGTCACCCTCCGGACCACGTTGTGAGCTGAAATAGAGCCGCGTCATATCCGACGTGAACGCCGGACCCGTCATTTCCGAATTGCCCTGACCAATGACGCGAACGATTGGCACCACGTAATCATTAGCAATGGCACACAACTCCATGTTGCCACCGTCTTCCGCGATGATGACATCGCCCGCGGGACTCATCTCGAGATTATCGAGACCTGATGCGAGTCCGCCGTTCATATCCGTCGCCTGATCGTAGATGATCGTCATCGTGTCGTTATCAATGTCGTACTGATAGACGCGGTTATCGTTCTTGGTCGTGAAATACATCGACCGAGCGTGATAGTCGAGTCCTTCCCCGCCATTAAACGATGTGGCCGGCCCGTACTGGTAGCGTGTTTCAACACCGTTCGCCACGGTTGGGTCGCCAATTGCGCCCCACGTGACGTTGTTGTCAGCATCCACCACGGCGACTTCTAAGGCTCCCGAGCTAAGATCCGAGCGCGCAATGGTTGAGGCCGCTAGACCAGCATCAAAGCTGATATCCGAGCTCGCGGTTTGATTCTGATGCACTTCCACCGCCAGCACATTCGTACCAGACGTCGTCGCAACCAGTTCCGCATCAAAGCTGACATCTGAGCTCGTGGCACTCACCTGATGCACTTCAACCGCCAGTACATTTTCGGCAGTCGTTGTCCTCGACGCGATGAACTCGGGATCAAAACTCACGTCCGAGCTACCCGCGCTGCTTTGATGGACTTCGACCGCGACCACGTTTTCGCCGGCGACCAGACCGTCGAGTGCGACATCGTACATATAGCTCGTACTTTCACTCCCGGCATCGCCCGACGTCGTCTGGAACGTAATGACGCCGTCACCCATATTGAGCGAACGTGCCACTTCAGTGCCATTGAGGTACACAACGCAACCATCGTCGCGTTGGGTTTTCATGCAAAGCGCGGTGATGTCGGATATATCCGCGACCGTGAATGTATGCCGAAAGTAGTAGGTGACATGACCGCTCGTGATCAGCGTGTTCTCATCGCCCTCGGTGAAGCCCAACTCGGCAGCACCCGTCGTCCAACTGGAGTCGTCAAAATCGCTCGCGGTCCACGTCGTGCCTTGGTCGGTGCCGTCGTCGAGATAGCTCCAATCCGCTTTTCTCGCAATCAAAGCCTCCGTCGTCGGCGTCGCATCGCCGGCCAACAAGAGGCTCGCATCGACCGTGAACGGATGAAAGTTATTGCCGTCATCCGACGCATTCTCTGCATAATCTCCCGCGCCAATCGTTCCCGCGGCAAGCCCGTCACGGGCCACCTCGGTACCGTTCAGATAGACGATGGCCCCGTCGTCGCGCTTGAGGTTGACCGTTAAGGCGGAAATATCGCCAAGGTCAGCGACCGAGAAGGTATGACGGAAATAATACGTCGTCGCACCACTTTGGATGAGTGTGGCTTCATCCCCTTCGGTGAACCCAAGTTCCGCAGGTCCTGTCGACCAGCTTGAATCATCAAAGCTAGCCGCTTGCCATGCAGTACCTTGATCCGTGGCGTCATCCAAGTAACTCCACGTCGAGCCTTTCGAAACAATCACTCTGGACGGATCCGCAGACGAGATCAGCGATCCCATCGCGATTGACGTCGCGGTGTAACCCACCGGATCAGCTCCATCACTCGTCGATTGTGACGCATAAGTGATGGTGCCCGTTGGCATCGCCGTCCTATGCACCTCGGTGCCGTTGAGGTACACCACGGCGCCATCATCGACTTCGAGTGACAGCGTCAGCGCCGAAAGATCGGTCCCTGCCAAGTCCGTCGAAAATTCAGAGCGGAAATAGTAGGTATTGGCATTGGTGTCATTGATCAGCGTCGCCTCGTCGCCTTCGTTAAACCCAAGTTCACCGGCTCCGGAAGCCCAGCCCGAGTCATCAAATCCAACCTGCCGCCAGGCCGACCCTTGATCGGTGTTGTCGTCGAGATAGCTCCAGGTCGCCTCCTGCGCCACGAGATCTTGGCTACCGGCCACCCGAACGGTCGTCGGGGTAAACCGATAAAAATTTCCATCCGATCGGTCTTCGGTTTCGTACACGATGCCCGTGTCTGGGTCGACTGCCGCGGCTTCGTGATTAAACTCCCCCAACGCTTCGCGCTTGGTCGCCGCCGTCGCACCCGTAATATCGCATTCGTAGGTATAGCCATCTGCCATTTCTTCGCACGTGAGCCAGGTCCCCCACGGAGTAGTGCCACCTGCGCAATTACGTCGGGTATTCGTACAAATGGAGTAGGCGTCCGTGATGTTTCCACTCGAGTCAAACCGGATTGCGCCAACGCCGCCTTGGCTGCCACTCTCGGCATTCGATACGTAAATCCAACCGCCGTCATCGGTATCAAATACGGCACCTCCATCCGGCGCCCGAACCCAAGGAAAGTCGGTACCCGCAACATTTTGTGTCGTCTGCGCAATGACGCGTGACGTAAAACCTTCGGGCAACTGCAAACCGTTGTCATCAGCCCCTTGAAGCGCACCGAGATTCGTAAGGTAGGTGCGAGGCAGTGGGTTGCCCTCAGCCTCTGCCGCAGCAGCCGCATCGGACGCTGCCGTCGGTACCAACGTCCAGTCCGAAGAACCCACAGGATCTGCGTTCGGTTTACTAGGGCCACCGCCACCGCCACTACAAGCAATGATGATTGGCGAAGCTGCCGCATAGGTTGCATAGCGCGTCGAAAGCTTAAGGAACTTCCTGCGATCAAGGTCCGTTTGGGTAGTCTTCATTCTCCCCTCTCCCCGTATTACTTTTGTTTACTGACCTCCAATCCACACCGTCCGTTTAACTCCGTTAGGGCGAAAAACGATCATCTAACGTCAGGAAGTCATGTCCTCGCCTTAAACTTACTACGATTGTCACAAGAATGTAACAAATCGAAAGGCGCACTCGTCACTCGCGTAAGTCGTGACATCGGGGATCTACAAGGGGGATTTAGAGGCCCGGGTCAGAAAGGGTGACGGTGCGTGTTGTCCCGGGTTGTGTTTGCTCCCAATTCGAGAGCTGAATCCCATGGGACGACGCGGGCTCGCGCGCGATTACCGTCTGAAATCAGTCGGTTTTTCGAGCTCGAATACCGCTTCACCAAAATCCTCTAGGCGTCGTTCCAAAATCGCTTGGGCGTCATACAACGCACGATTATAAAAATACGCGCCCATTTCCTCTGCAAAGAAATCGAGAAGGAACTCGGCATCAAAACCGCCCAACTCCTGCTTGAGTTCTTCTCGGAAATACGTCTGGATTCGACCGACAATGACTTTTTTTTCGTCACTGGAGAATTCAACGATGGCCATGCGCTCTACTCACGTCTTCCGATCATGATATCCGAGCGACGAAAAATGAAGACCGCAGACTCAGCAGCAGCTTGCTTTTGTATTTCGGCGACAACAAGTCGTGAGTTTCGACCCCCATCGCATCAATAGTCGCCGCCTTGTCGCGGCGACTACTAATTATCTACCCGGATTGGGCAAATACTTACCAGCGACGATTGCCACGGTCGCCACCACGGTCGCCACCGCCGCCACCACCACCGCGTGAGTCGCGCCGTTTTTCTTCGGCTTCGTTCACCCGGATGTTGCGCCCATCAACTTCGTTACCGTTCAGTTCTTCGATCGCCCGCTTAGCATCGTCATCCGACATTTCAACGAACCCAAAACCACGGGATCGTCCCGTGTCTCGGTCCGTTATTACGTTAGCGGAACGCACTTCGCCAATTCCCGCAAACATTTCTTCAAGCTCTGCTTCCCCAGTCGACCAAGGCAAATTCCCTACATACAGTTTCATTAATCAATACTCACAAAAAAATAATTCAAATTTTTGCGTGGTTACCTGCCCTTAAATCTGACCACACACCTTCAAAGCTACGGCATACAACATAGAATGCTGTAACACGACTAGAAGCGATTGCTAACTGCTAACTGAGGTTGGAACTCTGCGAGAAGTACGAGGCTGGTTTTCTAATTCGTGACGATTCTACATGGGTTCTGCTAAATAAACACTGCCTTTATTCGATCGTTTCGCGCGCAATTAGCCGGTCGATTTTCGAGCGATAACCACACTTGTTGCGCTCTCCAGGACCAGGCCACGGTCTGAATGGTACGGCCGAAATGCGTCCACCAAGGCGTCCACAATGTTCGTGCGTTTTCCCTCGGGCATCTCGGCAATCATGGCTCGTAGCGCAGGGTTAATTGACATGTAGGCCTCGATCGTTGCCGGCAACGCCATGCCGGGGTACATCTCGAGCGTCTGCTCATGGTTGCTCAGCTCGACGGCAGCGAAACCGGCGCTGGAAAGAATGTCGCAAACGTAATCAGATTCCTGGAACGCGAATGGACCGGGCCCCCCCTCCGGCGCGGGCGGGGGCATCTCAACGAGTGAACTCAATGTATGTGCCGCCAGCGACTGCCACGGATTCTTAGCCGGTGACTGCCAACAAACAAAGGCCAAACGCCCACCCGATACGAGTGACGTAAAAACGTTGGTGAACGCGTCAACGGGTTTATCAAAAAACATTACCCCGAAGCGCGAAAACGCGGCATCAAAACACTCCGTTTCGAACGCGTGGTCCTGTATATCGACATTCTGGAACGTGATATTCGCGAGCTCCGCGTCCTTTGCTCTTTGTTGCGCTAATGTCAGCATCGGTTTAGAAATATCGGCACCCGACACCGATCCAGCTGTCCCCACGCGGTCAGCGATAGCGAGCGTGGTGGCCCCGGTTCCACAACCAATGTCGAGAATATTTTCGCCCACGACAGGATCTAGTCTATTCAGCGCGCGCTCGCCGAGGGGGCCTAACATATGGTCCATAGAGGCTTGGTGTTCGACCCAGTTATCCCCGCCTTTACCCGACCAAAATTCACGTTGTTTTTCGTTCGCCATCGTCACCCTTCCCCAAAGAACCCAGAAAAAAGATTGGTCCAACGATAATCTAATGAGGTCATCGAAACGAATCGGCCGCATGTCGATGGCCGCATCATCTTGCTCCCCAACTGCGACCACACAAACCGCAATGGGAAAACGGCATGCAAAGGCAACGTTCAACGGGCTGTTCGTGCAAAAGTGAAGCGCAACACTAAGGTATGAGCAGAAGACGGTTCTATTCCACCCTTTTACCGTTGGCAAAAATCGGTCGTCGTTGGAACTCTACTTCTGTACCTTGTAGCGTCTTAGTTACAAAATTGGTTAAGGAAAAGTCCATGACGACCATGTCGCGAGACGAGAGAGAAGTCTTTCTCGCCGACCTGCACGTTGGCGTGTTGGCGATAAACGATTCCGGTCACGGTCCCCTAACAATTCCTATTTGGTATGACTACCAACCTGGCGGTGAGCTATGGTTCCTTACCGGTCCCGATTCGCGTAAAGGCAAGCTGCTTGATGTTGGGGTTCGGGTGAGTCTCGTTGCACAAACTGAGAACCCGCCGTACAAATACGTCAGCGTAGAAGGTCCCATTAGTGCGATAGACCCAAGCAGCAAAAGCGAGTTGCTGCCAATGGCCGTCCGTTACCTCGGGTCCGAGGCAGGCAAGCAATACGCTGAAACGAATACAGGCGGGGGCGGCGTCGCCGTCCGGATGACCCCCGAACGATGGCTCACGGTCGATTACGCTAAATCCTGACGCATGAGACAATTGAAGACTCTGGTGACAACCCGCCTTTTATCGGCGGGTGACACCATTCAATAGGCTCCTTCCCTGCCCGTGAGCGGCGCTTGCTGGTCATTGTCGACGTAGCTTCCCTGGAGTCATTTAGCCCGCTCGACTCGCTAGATTGATTCGCTCTTCGAACTCGCATCTGCTCAACCTTAACAATCCAACCATACCGAAGTCTCTGGAACAATTTTCGCTAGACGCGTTAGCCTTGTGAAAAAATACAGGTGCAAACTATGAGTAAACGACTTGCGGGCAAGGTCGCCTGGATTACAGGGTCGTCCCGCGGGATTGGTCGCGCGGTCGCCGCCCATCTCGCCGATCTGGGTGCAGACGTAGCAATTCACGGTACAACGCCAACGTCAACGCGCGCGTTCAATGAAGCTGAATCACTGGACGCGGTCGCGGAACAGATCGCCAACGAAACCAGTGCCAACGTGTTTGCCGTACACGGTGACCTTACCGATCCCGCCGTCGTCAAAAATCACGTCGGCGCAATCAGAGACCGCTTTGGCCACATCGATATTCTTGTCAACAATGCCGGTGGCGATATCGGTGTACAAGGCGTGACCGGCGAGAAAGCCGGCAAACCCGTTGCCAATGACGCGATTAACGTGTCGCTTGAGGATATTCGTACCGTTCTCGACAGAAACCTGATGACGTGCATCTTGCCGTGTCGCGAAATCGCACCCGAAATGGTCGATCGTAAGCAAGGTTGGATCGTCAACATCGGCAGCATCGCCGGGTTGTCAGGTCACGCGCGTGAAGTTGTGTACGGTGTCTCCAAAGCGGCCGTGCATGAGTACACGCGTTGCCTAGCGGCTCAACTGCGACCCGATAACGTCTATGTCAACGCAATCGCGCCGGGAGAAATTATTACTGCACGCTTTGTCGCTAGCCGTCCCACCAATGAGGACCGCAAAGTCCACGACGGCGCATTGACGCGATACGGATGGCCAGACGAAATCGCAAAGACCGTCGAATTTTTTGTGACGAACGATTCGTCCTACATCACTGGACAAATCTTACGAGTCGACGGCGGCGCACAGTTATTTCCGTCATGAGCGCGCCGTTTCTTGGACTTCGTGTTGTCGACTTATCCG
This sequence comes from Pseudomonadales bacterium, assembly GCA_022448085.1. Lineage (GTDB taxonomy): Bacteria > Pseudomonadota > Gammaproteobacteria > Pseudomonadales > Azotimanducaceae > UBA11889. The sequence continues at coordinate 68,212 of JAKUTH010000005.1, forward strand.
ACCGTTTCTCGGGGGCATTTGCCGCTCGCCTATTCGGCGATTTCGGTGCCGAGGTCATCCTCGCGGAACCACCCGACGGCCATGCACTTCGACGCGAGCCTCCATTTCTGGACGGAGTTGCTGGCGAAGAACGCAGCGTTGTGCACGCCTACGTGAACTGGAACAAGCGCTCAATCGTGATCAAACATGAGAACGAACTCGAAGGACTCATAGCTTCAGCCGACATCGTGATCACGACCTCGGATGGTCCACCTCGACCAGCGTTACAACAACTCCGGGACGACGCCGTCCACGTCTGCATTACGGCACATGGCTTAGAGGATTCGCTCACCGGTCGTCCAGGCAATACGCTGACCCATAGCGCGCGCGTCGGTTGGTCTTACATCAACGGGTACCGAGACGAACCCCCACTGTCTATGCCGCGACACCAGGGCGGCGTGGTCGGCGGTGTGACCGGTTTTATTACTGCAGCCGCAGCTCTGCGACGTCGGGACCAAGGACCCAGCGAGCATATTGATGTCAGCGAACTCGAAGCCTTCGCACTTACCGTTCACCCTTGGGGTGTGGCCGCGGTGTATCACGACACAGGCGGCACGCCAGGGCCGAGCGGAGGTCGTCGCCGAGGTAATCCGGGACCACTCTGGGACCTAGCAGATGGCCGCATGAACTTTGGTCTTGCCGACTTTCACAATTGGACTGAGGCGATGGACGCACTCAACTTACCCGAGCTTGGTCGTCGCCAAGAACTGATTCCGGATATTGGTCGACACTCCCAAAACATGCGCGAAGTAGTCATCGGCATGGCCGAAACGCTTCCCAAATTGGAGCGCTGGGATATTTTTCACCAACTCGCAAAGCTACGCTGCGTGATCGGAGTCGTGCAAGATTTCGATGACATCGGCAGCAACATACAAGTCGCTGAGCGAGATTTTCTTGTCGAAACCACCATTGATGGCCAATCGGTCCGCGCTGCCGGTGCTCCTGCGAAGTTGTCGCCGTCGCCCTGGCAACTGTACAACCCGGCCCCCAGGCTTGACGAAGATCGCGCGGCCGTCGTAAAACCCACCGCCGCGCCATCGCGACCATCAACGCCAACCCCCAACAACCTGAACGAAGGCCCTTTAAACGGTGTTCGGGTTTTGAGTTTTGGCCAGGCTTGGTCGGGCACTTTCGGTACCGAACTTCTGGCACTTCTCGGAGCCGACGTTGTGCAGATCGGATCGTTACACCGACCCGACGTCTTCCGACGGATCAGCCAGCAGGTGCCTAAAGGCGTTGTCGACGCGAATCGTCCACAACATCCCTTGAACACCCAGGGTCATTATAATTCCGTCAACTTACACAAGCGTGAGGTCACGCTTGATCTTCGTCACGAGCGAGGCCAGGAACTGCTTTGGCAACTGTTGCCTAAGTTCGACATTCTTGCCGATAACTTCCGGCCAACGGTGATGCCGTCTTGGGGCATCTCGCTCGAGAAACTGCACAAAATAAGGCCGGGGATGATTTGGGCTTCAGTGTCGGGATACGGCGAAACCGGCCCGTACTGGGATTACCCTGCTAACGGGGCAACCACCGAGCCGATGGCAGGTCTATCGTCTATCCACGGATACGAAGGTGATCGCGGCATGAATACCGGGGGACTCTACCCGGACCCCGTTGGCGGATATTTTGTCGTCGCTACCATTATGGCGGCATTGGCGCATCGTGATCGGACCGGCGAAGCACAACGCGTGGATCTCTCAATGATGGAAGCAGTCACCGCCGTTTGTGGGGACGCATTGCTAGAATACGATGCTACCGGCTCGCTACCGGGCCCGGGTGGTAACCACCACCCTCGTATAGCACCGCACAACAACTACGAGGCCGCGGACGGCGAGTGGCTCGCTCTAGCCGCTGAAACCGAAGATTCGTGGGAGAGGTTCGCAAACTTGATCGGTATCAGCGACAAAAAATTTGCGACGTTGATGTTGCGGAAAGCCAACGAAGTGCGACTGGACGAAATTATCGCCTCGTGGTGTATACGCCAGAATGTCTATGAGGCGGAGGATCTGCTTGCCAAGATCGGAGTTGCCGCGGCGCGTGTTGTTCCTTTATACGAACTGTACAGCC
>JAKUTH010000050.1 GCA_022448085.1 Pseudomonadales bacterium
CTAAACGGAAAGTCGACGTAGGAGCGCTTGATGCCCAAGCTTTGGAAGCATCGGGGAAGCAGAAGCGCGTGCAGTTTCGACTTCGGCAAGGGATTGATCGGGACGTGAGCCGGCACATCACTAAATTGGTGAAAGATTCCCGGTTCAAAGTCCAAGCCCAGGTGCAGGGCGATAAAGTGCGGGTAACTGGCAAGAAACGTGACGATCTGCAAACGGTGATGGGTTCTCTTCGTGATGCCGATATCGATATACCGCTCCAATTCAATAATTTTCGAGATTGAGAGTTAACTCGCCCCAGCGCTGGCTGGCATCGATTGCCATTTATTGGCATCCACGCATTGTGGCGCTGTTTTTTCTTGGTTTTTCCGCCGGACTGCCGTTCTTACTGGTTTTTTCGACGATGTCGGTGTGGTTGACAGAAAACGGTGTGAGTCGGTCAACGATCGGGTTCTTTAGTTGGGTGGGTATTACTTATTCCGTCAAAGTGTTTTGGGCGCCAGTGGTCGACCGAATTCGGTTGCCCGGGTTTGGCCGATTGGGTCAACGACGGAGTTGGATGTTGGTTGCCCAATTAGGTATTTGCGCGGGGCTTTTTGGCCTTTCCATCATTGACCCGGACCAGAACTTACATGGTGTTGCAGTACTCGCCTTGGTGGTAGCTTTCTCCTCAGCGACGCAGGACATTAGCATCGATGCGTATCGGATCGAAGCCGCGGAAATGGAACGTCAGGCGGCAATGGCGGCTGCCTATATCTTTGGCTACCGGGTCGCGTTACTTGTCGCAGGCGCGGGTGCGCTCTTGATAGCTGAATTCAGCTCGTGGAGCACGAGTTACGCAATTATGGCTGGTTTGGTTTCAGTCGGCGTAATTACCACATGCATCATCCGGGAACCGGAGCATGATGCATCGATCGAGCAACCTTATACGAATGTTGGTGAACCCCGACGACAACGTATCGTTCGCTGGTTTCGAAGCGCAGTGGCCGCACCGTTCCACGAGTTCTTTTCGCGCCACGGCTGGTTGGCACTGGTCCTCTTGGGTGTCATCGCGACTTATCGCATCAGCGATATCACCATGGGGGTGATGGCGAACCCCTTTTATCTCGATCTTGGTTTTACCAAGGCCGAAATCGCGAGCATTGTCAAAGCCTTTGGCTTTTCGATGACGCTCGCAGGCGCGGCGTTAGGAGGCATATTTGTGGTTCGTTTCGGACTCATGCGGATGATGTTGATCGGAGCCATTATGGTCGCGCTGACGAACCTCCTCTTTGCCCTTATGGCTGAGCTGACGCCAACGAGGATGCTTCTGGCGATGGTTATCAGCGCGGATAATTTAAGTGCGGGTGTTGCGAACGTGGTATTTGTGGCCTTCCTTTCCAATTTGGTGAATAAGACCTATACGGCGACGCAATACGCGCTATTTAGTTCGGTGATGACGTTGCTCGGTAAATTTATTGGCGGGTTTGCAGGAGTAGTTGTCGATGGCCTCGGGTACACGATGTTCTTTCTCTATGCGGGCGGGATCGGCATCCCGGCGATGCTTCTCGTATTCGCAGTAATGCGATTTGAGATTTTTTCCGATACACCTAAGGTTGCCAGCCAAATTCCGCCAAACTGACACGTTTTCGCGTGACGGTAACGCCTTCTTGAACGAGAAGTTTTTTCTGGCGTGTTGCCTGAGCCCCGGTAAGCGAAATTTCTCCGCGTGCATTGACGACTCGGTGCCAAGGCAATTTGGTTCCCGTTGGGAGATTGCTAAGAATCCGACCGACAGTGCGTGCTGCGTTGGGTAGACCAGCAAGTGCGGCGACTTGCCCATAGGTTGCTACATGTCCATAAGGGATTGCAGCAATGATCAACCATATACGTTCATTAGGGGCCGACATTGACATCACCCTATTTCGTCCCCAGATTGTCATGTATGGGCAAGTGGACGCTGGTTTTCTTTTTAACCCCGCTCGTTGAAATGTACATCCTTATCGAGGTGGGTGGCCAGATTGGCGCCACGTCGACGGTTTTGTTGGTGGTTATAACGGCAGTAGTTGGCGTGGCAATACTGCGACGAGAAGGTTTCCGGACGTTGACCAAAGGCCTCAGTCGTCTACAACAAGGTCAAGTGCCTGCGATCGAAGTGGTCGAAGGTTTGCTGTTGGCGGTTGCAGGAGCCCTTCTACTGACACCAGGATTTGTAACAGACGTCGTCGGATTTACGATACTCGCGCCGTTGATACGGAACAATATAGCCAAAAGAATACTCGCCCAAATCAACCTGAAAAGCCCGGCAGAAAGGTCCGCGGGGGCAGGGAAGACCATCGAAGGTGACTTTCGACGCCGACCATAGCGCGTAAAAGAATCGCAAATAGGGGTTGAAACGTATGATTCCATCCCTATTATATGCGTCCCCTGATTAGCACTCTCTCTTTCGGAGTGCTAATCGGATTAAGTAGGAAGGGTATAAACCTTGGGAGACATTTGTTCATGAATATTCGACCCTTACACGACCGCTTGGTTGTACGTCGGTTGGAAGAAGAGACGACCTCCGCTGGAGGGATCGTGCTTCCCGACTCGGCTGCAGAAAAGCCATCGCAAGGAGAGGTTCTGGCCGCTGGCCCGGGCAAAATCCAGGACGATGGCAAACTCCAGAAACTTGACGTGAAAGTTGGCGACAAGGTCATTTTTGGCCAATACGGCGGCAGTACCGTCACGCTTGACGGAGACGAACTGTTAATACTCTCCGAGAGTGAAATTTTCGGGGTGTTGGAAGACTAACCAATTGATTCATAGAGGAACTAAGCGATGAGCGCTAAAGACGTAAAGTTTTCAGACGACGCTCGCGGACGTATGCTCGAGGGAGTAAATATGCTTGCGAATGCCGTTAAAGTTACGCTGGGACCTAAAGGACGTAACGTGATCCTAGACAAGTCCTTCGGCGCGCCGACGGTCACCAAAGATGGTGTTTCGGTTGCCAAGGAGATCGAACTGCAAGATAAGTTCGAAAACATGGGTGCACAAATGGTCAAGGAGGTTGCAAGTCATACCTCTGATGAAGCCGGCGACGGCACGACCACGGCAACCGTGTTGGCCCAGTCGATTCTGACCGAGGGCTTGAAGGCGGTGGCTGCTGGAATGAACCCCATGGACCTTAAGCGAGGCATCGACAAAGCCGTGATCGCGGCTGTCGCTGAGATCGAGCGCATGTCGACCCCGTGTGAGGATACCAAAGCGATCGCTCAGGTTGGTACCGTTTCAGCCAATAACGACCACCAAGTGGGTGAGATCATTGCCGATTCGATGGACAAAGTAGGCAAAGAAGGCGTTATCACCGTAGAGGAAGGTAGCGGTCTTGAAAATGAACTCGACATCGTCGAGGGCATGCAGTTTGATCGTGGCTATCTGTCGCCGTACTTCATCAACAATCAAGATTCGATGTCGGCTGATCTCGATGAGCCGTACATCCTTCTTTGCGACAAGAAAATTTCTAACATTCGGGACATGCTCCCGGTGCTCGAAAATGTCGCGAAGTCGGGCAAACCGCTGATGGTGATTGCTGAAGACATTGAAGGGGAAGCGTTAGCGACTTTGGTTGTTAACAACATGCGTGGCATTGTCAAAATTGCGGCGGCGAAAGCGCCGGGGTTCGGGGATCGCCGTAAGGCCATGCTCCAGGACATTGCAATCCTGACCGGGGCGACCGTCATTTCAGAAGAAGTCGGACTTACTCTCGAAGGCGCATCGTTGGATGATTTAGGTACCGCTAAGCGTATTTCGAGCTCCAAAGAAAATTCCACCATCATTGATGGTGCCGGTGAAAAAGGCGAGATCGAAGGTCGGATCAAGCAGATTCGCGCGGAAATTGAGGATACCAGCTCCGATTACGACCGCGAGAAGCTACAGGAAAGACTAGCGAAGTTGGCAGGTGGTGTTGCCGTGATCAAGGTCGGCGCATCGACCGAGATCGAAATGAAAGAGAAAAAAGCACGCGTCGAAGACGCGCTGCATTCGACTCGCGCTGCCGTGGAAGAGGGCATTGTTCCCGGTGGGGGCGTTGCGCTCATCCGGGCATTGCAGAATATCGAAGACCTAACGGGCGATAACGAAGACCAAAATGTGGGTATTCAAATCGCGCTTCGAGCCATGAGTTCTCCGATGCGGCAAATTGCTGAAAACGCAGGAGACGAACCGGCCGTGGTCGTTGATAAAGTTCGTTCCCTTAAAGGAAATCAGGGCTACGACGGTGCCACGGGCGAATACGGTGACATGATTGAGCTCGGGATTCCAGACCCGGCCAAGGTGACGCGGATTGCTCTGCAGGCCGCGGCTTCAGTCGCGGGTCTTATGATCACGACCGAGGCGATGGTGAGTGAACTTCCCGAAGACAATCCTCCGGGGATGCCTGGAGGCGGCGGGATGCCGGACATGGGCGGCATGATGTAAGACGTCGCCGGCTCAAACCCCGTTCAGAAGTCGTCGCATACTGTGGCGACTTCACAAGCGGGAAGCCCTATGAAAAGCCCCGCCATGTGCGGGGCTTTTTTGTGCGCCCACGTTCGTCGGGAAGCTTCCATCGCGGATGTTGATCAGGTTGGGATCACGCGAATAATCAAGGATTGCGGACGCAGGGCGTTAAAAGTCGCTGTAAAGCAGGGTATGATCGGTGGATGGAGCCATTGAGTTCGGTATAGGGGGAGTTATGGAAGTCGTCGAGTATTTAGTGCGGTGGGGTCACTACATTTTCGGTATCACGTGGATTGGCTTGCTTTACTATTTTAATTTGATTCAAGGCGGGTACATGGCGGCGGCTTCGAACGAAGCAAAAGTCGATGCGTTCACAAAACTGGTGCCGAATGCACTTTGGTATTTCCGTTGGGGCGCCATGTTGACCTTCTTGACTGGACTCGTGCTGCTTGAGGCGGTCTGGAGGACTGGTCGTTTGGGAATCGATATTGCGGTTGGGGCAACCATGGGGACGCTGATGTTCCTTAATGTGTGGCTCATTATTTGGCCCAACCAGAAGATTGTGATCGCGTCGAACGAAGCGGTCGCCGCTGGCGGTGCGGCGGACCCGGGCCAAGCGGGAGCGGCTGCGACGGCGCTGCTTGCGTCACGAACCAACACCCTCTTTTCGCTACCGATGCTCTTTTTCATGGGTTCGAGTTTTCATTTCCAGCAGGGCCCCGGGTTGCTCGATAACATTTTAGCGCCTGGTCTCATCGTGGCAATGATTATCATCTTGGCGCTTGAGGCCAACGGAATATGGGGCAAGTTGTCGGTAATTACGACCGTCAAAGGTGTCATTCACTCGAGTCTGATTCTGACGGCAGCGCTTTGGGCGGCGGTTGCACTACTGTAGACGACGATGCTAGGGCCTATGAGAAGGGGTCTCGTCGAGGCCCTTTTTTTTCAGAGGCTAGGGCGCTAATCTCTCGCGGTTTCTGACGTAGAGACTGGGATATTGAGCGAGCAAACGCCCGAGACAGACTCATCCATATCTGCAACCGGGAGTGGCGGTCGCTATCCTCGGACGGGCCGACCGCTAGCATCCAGAGCGAATAATAGTTCTATTCCTTATAGCCTTTTGCTTGTCATGGCGATAATCATTGGTGTTGGTGGTTGGTTTGTTTACGACGTATTTGAAGCCACTGAGGATGAACTGGAAAAGGCGCGTGCGCGCATAACGCAGTTAGAAGAGCGTGTCCAGATTACTGACGAGGCGGTAACGGAGACTGGCGCCAGTGCCAGCGAACAGATCAATCTTTGGGAGTCGGAAATTCGACGATTGGAACAACAGAGGAAAAGGAACAAAAGTGCGATTGAAGATAATCAAGCTGCGTTCGAAAGACGAGCCAAAACGGTATCTGCGATCGAGACCAGTATTCGGGGATTGAAAGCCCAGGTGTCGCGTCACGAAGGGTCGTTCAGCCAACAACAAGAAGTCATCGACCAGTTGAATACGCTACAAGAAAACATCGAGCAGCTCTTCAATCAGCAGCGTGATCTTGTCGACAAGGTGAATGTCACAAGTGTGACGACCTCGGGACTGCGTTCTAATCTTGAGACCAGGGTGAAAGAAAACGAGGAGGCCATTACCGCGATTGATGCGCATCGACGCGAAGTCAATGCAAGGCTAGCTGACCTCAAGCGGCGGCTCGAGTTGTCTATACACTGACTGAAGCGAAATGCGATAGACCCAAATAAGCTAGGGTTGAAGGCCGATCCCGCAAAGCTAATCAGTGATCTGCGTCCCACATTTCAAGAACATCGATAAGGACTAGGTACCCTTGGTAGGTGACTTCGATACCGTTTTCGGTAATCGTCTCTAAAATCATTCCATCACTGACCTCGTCGCCTTCCCGCCACATGTTTCCCCCGATATGAATAGCCCTTTTGCGGGGCTCCGCGGTGTAGGTATGAATGGTGATACCGAGATTGGGAAATGCATTGCCGACCACGCCTTCAAAGTCCCGGTAGTAGACGAGCTCGGGTCGGATGCGAGGTGGGTCAACTTCTTGGACGGCGCTAACGTCTGGCGGCGATAACTGCGGTGTTGGCAACAATCCGGTTGGCGACTTTGACGATTTCGTTGGTAAGACCTCTTTACTGGCGAATACGTGGTCGGCGCTCTTCTCGACTGACCCATCAGTTGCAATGCGTGGCTTCGTCGGGTCTATCAATAGCCAAGCGATTAGTACGGTGTTAAGAAGCACGAGGATGGCAACAAGAGACCTGAAGGGGAAGCGAGATCGCGTCGGCAGGTGATCGCCGAGGGAGACACCGCGACGTTCAATTTCTGCTTTACGTAGAGCGTCGAGAATGTACGACATCAGCGGGCTACGTGTAACTTAGCGACGGGGATATCCGCACTGCTGTGAAGTCGAATGAGCGAATTGGGACCCGCGATGCCGTCGGGGCGTAATTGCTGGGACCGCTGGAATTGCTTGAGGGCGTCTCTTAGGTTGTGATCGAACAACGCCCGATCGCCGTTGGTCCGCGCGAGATACACTAGTGATTCGAGTTGTTCACGCAACCACTCCACCTGAGTCCCCGTATGTCCAAGTTGAATCGCACGGTTGAATCCAGGAGGCGCCCGCCACAAGACTGTGTAGTTGCCGAACCAGTGTTGTTGGATGGCCGGGCCGCTGACGACCTGGACGTTGCCCTCGATTTCAAGTGTGTAGTTGGTGTCCGAGATGCTTAAGAGAGCGGCGAAAAAGGGATCGGTGGTGTGGTCCCATAGTTCTAGAACAGCGGGTCGGTTCAGCCGCTCCAGTTCCGCGAGATCGCCGTATCCTCGAAGGCACCGAAGAATGGTTTGTGCGTCGACCTCGCAGGGCAATCGCTGCGATCCGCTGGCGATTCCCCAAGCAAGGTAGACGCTGTCGTACGCCGCACGAAACCCTCGATCAATATTTGAACTGAGACCCGAAAGGCTTATCACTGCATTAACAGGATCTGGGATTTCGACTTTATCGGATTCGCCCACGGTCTCGGAGATGGATATCGGCTCCGATGCATGCTTGGCAAGTGTGGTTTTTTCAGTCGCCGCGATGCGGGCCTCGGCGAGCGAACCACTGGCATCAGTATTTGGGCTGACCGTTTCTGGTTGTAACGAACGAACGGCAACTTCTGCGAGCGGCAAGGAACTCCTTGAAAATAGAATCGACCATGGACTACTGGGAATTAAAGCCAGAGCGACAAAAACGGCAAGGGCCAAACCTAAAGAGATTGCTAGAGGCCAACGCCGAAACTTTTTTGATGGAAACGCTTCTCTTGCTGCCTGCGAGACAATGCGCCGGTTTACTCGATGGATACCGTCAACGTACGCGCCAAGTAGGCATCGGTCGCATAAGACGTTGATTAGACGGGGGACACCATGCGTCTGGCGATAGATCAACTGGCGAGCCGAACGTGTGAAGATTTCGGCGGAAGCGCCAGATATCCGTAGGCGATGGGAGATGTATGCGTGGATGTCGTCGCTATCGAGCGCTTCGAGGTGGTATCGAGCGGTGATACGTTGAGCCAACTGGCGCAGCTCGTGACGGTCGAGCGTATCGCCGAGTTCGGGCTGCCCGATGAGAATGATACGTAAGAGTTTGCGTTCGTTGGTCTCTAGATTGGTAAGTAGTCGGATTTGTTCGAGTACTGCAGGTGAGAGATTTTGTGCTTCGTCGATGATCATGACCGTGCTTCGATTTCGCGAATGCACATGGAGTAAATGACGATTCAAGCGATCAATGTATTGTTTGATTGATAGCGGCGATTCGACTGGATAGTCAATACTGAGCTCGTCACATAACGATTCCAGCAGTTCGCGCACGGTCAGGCGGGGATTGAGGATGAACGCTACGTCCTGATTGTCGGGTACTTGAGCGATTAAATTACGTAACAGAGTTGTTTTCCCGGTTCCGACTTCCCCCGTAACCAGGACGAATCCGCCGTCGGATTCGAGCCCGTACATTAAATGCGCGAGGGCCTCGCGGTGTTTTTCGGACAGGTAGATGAAAGAAGGATCGGGCGCGATCGAAAAAGGTTTCTGGTTTAGGCCGAAGTGTTCGAGGTACATGTCGAAATTGCTGGTCCGCTAATCGGGTCGATGCAAAAGCGTTCGCGATATTTCGAAATCTTTTTCGCGCCAGAGCCCGTCCGCCCAATCTTTACGGTCATCGCGATCGACGGGTGGGGTGGGATAGCGTCGCGCTTGGAAGCAGATACGAGTGCAGCGTCCACAGAGAAATTCCCAGAATCCAGGAGTTCCGTTGGGATACACGATGGTGACATCGATAATGTTGTCGATCTGTTGGTCAAGGGCGTCACAGACGTACCCAAGACCACCGGTTTTTGGAACCAGTAGGTTCGCGTAGGGAGAACGCTGGCCGACTTTTTTTTCTTCGCTGTAGCGTGTGCCTTCTAGGAAGTTGAGAACCGATGTCGGTCGCTCAAGAAAGCCTTGGCAAGCTTGCAGAGTCGCGTTTCGGTCGTGATCGTGCAGCGACGGGTTTTTCTCGAGCTGCGCGCGACTATAACGACGGACGTAAGGAAAGCCGAGAAGCCACATGGCGATGCCTACCAACGGGACGTATATAAGTTCTTTCTTCGTAAAAAACTTTAACGGGGTGACGTGCCCTAACAACGTGTTTTGCAGAACAAGGATGTCGGTCCAACTTTGATGATTACAGACCACGACATTCCAGTGATTTCGATCCAATTCGGCGAGCAAAGGCGGTTTTTCGATATGTGTGATATGAAGACACCGGACGATAAAGCGATTCGAAAATACCCAACCGTCGATAATGCGATCCATTAGATGGCCAAGCCGCGTGCGAATCTGTTTTATCGGTAAGAGGAAACGCACTAAGCCCATGAGATACAAGGGCGTGCACCAGAACACCGTACTGATCGAAATAAATAAGGCCGCCGTGATGCCCCTGAGCGTATAAATCATGAATGATGTTTAACACAGCGCCCGTACAGGCGACAGCGCGGGTACGTCAGGTTTGACACGGCTAACTCGTAGCCGGTTAGCATGGCTAGTTGTCATCGGCTTTGTATCGGTTACTAGTTGTTCAACCGTTTCCTTTTATGGCCAAGCGCTCCGCGGTCACGTGGAGATACTGGTTAATCGCGAAGCCGTCAGCCACGTCATATCTTCTCCCAATACGACGGCCGTTCGACGGCAAGCACTAATCGAAGTGGCATCGATTCTAGATTTCGCGGGAGACACGTTGGCGTTGCCAGCGCAAGGTCGGTACATGCGGGTCGCAGAAATCAATCGCCGGTATGTCGTTTGGAATGTCGTTGCGGCTGATTTGCTCAGCACTGAACCTTTGGCGCGTTGTTATCCGATGATTGGGTGTGCCGCGTATCGGGGATACTTTACGACCGAGGGAGCCGCAAGAGAGGCCAATCGGCTACAGCGCCGTGGCTATGACGTACACGTCAGCGGGGTTGCTGCTTATTCGACACTCGGTTGGTTTGACGACCCGCTTTTGTCGACGTTCCTCGACTGGCGGGTTGAACGGTTGGCTGAACTACTTTTTCATGAATTGGCGCACGTGGTTGTTTACGTAGCAGGGGATTCCGCGTTTAACGAGGCCTACGCATCGTTCGTGGGCGAACGAGGTGTGAAGCGTTGGTTGAAGGAACGCGGTGGCGATGTAGAGGCGTATCGTTTGCGTCGCCAGGCACGAGATCGGCTCGATAACTACTTAATAGCTTGGCGCGAGCGTCTGCGTCGGTTGTACGCCGGGGAGACATCCGAAGAGACAAAGATCGAACGTAAACGCTGGGCCATGCAGGAGATTGGTCGGTGCTATCACCGGCATCGGGTACTACTTGGTGCGGGTCGGTTCGATGGATACATGGAGGCGCCGTTTAACAATGCGCGTCTTGCTCAGGTGGCTACGTATGGGTATTGGGTGCCTGCTTTCGAGGCTTTGTTCTCTGCCGGACGAGAAGACTGGAAAATCTTCCATGCCGACGTGCTCGCGCTGAGCGAATTACCCCGAGGTGAGCGTGACGAACGTATGCTGCGGCTAAGCGAGGAGGAAAAAGCAAAGACTAGAAATGACCACGGTACCGAGGAGATTGAGTGCGAGCCCTTCTCGTACCATTCGATCGACGCCGAAGCGACCGGTTGAAAACACGACCAAATTTGGAGCGGTCGCGACGGGCAGCATAAAAGCGCAGCTGGCGCTCATCGCCGCCGGAACCATTAACAATCGTGGATCCATTCCAACTGCGATGGCGGCGGCGGCAAGTATTGGCATCAATAACAAAGTGGTGGCTGTATTACTGGTCATTTCAGTCATGAACGTCACGGATAGGCAGATCGCGATAAGGATTGCGAGCGGATGCCAACTGGACAAGACGGATACCGCTTGACCCAAGGACTCGCTCAACCCTGATTCACCGAACGCTTTGGCGATGGCGATACCGCCGCCAAATAGGATCAACAAACCCCATTCAATTTTTTTTGCCGAGTCCCAATCGAGCAATTTCTTACCTTCGCCGTCTGGAACCAGGAACATAATGACGACCGCGGTCAGAGCGACCATCGAATCGTTTGTGTCGCTCAAGGAAAATAATGCAGACCATCCACCGAAAGGCTCGCTGCGCGTGATCCAGGCGAACGCGGTGAGTGCGAAAACGTACATGACGCGTCGTTCGGCTGTTTTCCAGTCGCCCACTTCAGGCAAATCAACGCCGCCGCTGTATCGTAGATTCCGGGTAAGCCAAAGACCGACGATGGGTAGGAAAACGAGCACCACTGGGACACCCCATGTCATCCAGGTCAAAAAGGAAATATCTACGTCGAATGTCTCTCTATAGATCGCCATAAACGCGACGTTGGGGGGCGTTCCGATGGGTGTGCCGATACCGCCAACGCTGGCGGCGTAGGCAACGCCAAGCAACAGCGGCACGGGTAGTGCTGGGTCGCGCGCTTTTTCGATTACCGCCAGTGCGACTGGCAGAAGCATGAGCGTGGTGGCTGTATTAGAAATCCACATCGAAAGCAGTGCGGAGGCTGCCATGAAGCCGAATACGAGACGACGGCTGCTGGTGCCACCGAATGCGCGTACCATGGTCAGAGCGACGCGCAAATGCGCCCCGCTTTTTTCCATTGCCGTGGATAGAATGAATCCGCCCAGTAATAGCAAAACCAGGTAATGCCCGTAGGCGGCCGAGGTTTGTTCCATGGAGAGCACGCCGCTCATTGGCAATGCAATCAGGGGGATGAGCGACGTGACAGGTATGGGGATGGGTCCAAAAATCCACCAAACCACACAGATGATGGCAACACCTAACGTGATTGCTGCATCCCAAGAGAACCCGCTCGTAACAAGTAAGAAACCGGCAGCGAATGCCAGAATGGGACCCAGCCAGAGCGAATGGGATGTGAGGGGAGAATTCATGGGTAGCCGCCAAGATTGCCGGATCGGATAGCGGATGGAAAGCTCGGTGGGCAGTTTTTACTGGTATGACTTGGAAACCACGGGGACCGATCCGAAACACGATAGGGTCGTTCAGTTTGCGGGTCTTCGTACCGACCTAAACCTTGAGCCCATCGAAGAACCTTTCGTGACCTACGTGCGATTAGCTCCCGAAATATTGCCAAGCATTGAAGCGTCGTTAATTACCGGTATCACTCCTGCCCGAACGGAACAAGGAGCGAGCGAGTGGCAAGCGCTGAGCGAAATTAATGAACGCTTTTCCGCGGCGGGAACTTGTGTAACGGGGTACAACAATATTCGTTTTGATGATGAATTCATCCGCCACAGTTTTTATCGAAACCTTCTCGATCCGTATGGTCGCGAGTGGCGCGACGGTAATTCTCGGTGGGATCTCATCGACCTTGTGCGCGCTTCAGGGGCGTTGCGACCCGACGGCTTGGAATGGCCGTTGCGGGACGGTACGCCGGTTTTTTCGCTTGAGCAGATGGCCCGGGCGAATAAACTCCAGCATGAAAACGCGCACGATGCGCTGTCCGACGTTGAGGCAACGTTGGCATTAGCCCGGGCCATTAAATCTCGCCAACCTGAGCTCTACGCATATGCCCTGACGCTGCGTCAAAAAAACACGATCGGGGAACTACTGTTGCCTTTGGGCGAACGGATTTGCGTGCACGTGTCGGGTATCTATTCAAATAGTCGTTTTTGTCTTGCGCCCATTGTTTCGGTTGCTCGCCACCCCACCATAGATAATCGGGTTATCGCCGTCGATCTGGCTGGCGACATTGATTTTATCTGTGAGAGCTCGGTCGAAGAAATCCGGGACGCGGTATTTACCCGTCTAGAACGACGTGGACCTGATGTCGCCCGCCCGCCTCTTGTCACCGTGGCATTTAACCAGTGCCCTTTCATCGCACCGATTTCGGTCGTTCGAAAGGCCGATGCGGAGCGCTTACAGATAGACTTGTCTGGGATACAGCGGGCTCAAGATGCCTTGACCAATTGCCCCGATCTGGCGGAGCGCGTCAGCGCCGTTTACGTAGATGATGAGCGTGACCCACCGAGTGATCCCGAATACGCCCTATACGATGGCTTCATTAATGATGCGGACAGGCGCTCCAGCGAGCGCTTGCAACATGCTTTGCGAAATGGAAACGCATGGATAAATGGAGAATTTACGGACCCGCGATTGACCACCTTATCGCAGCGATTGAAAGCGCGCGTCCGGCCTGACGAAATGGACGAAAAAGAGCGTCGGGCACACTTAGATTTTGTTCGACAACGGCTTGTGGGCGCGGACAATAAGCTTGACGCGTTCATGCTTGAACTCCAAATTTGCCAGCAGAACGGCAGTCTGGACATGCGAGACAGCAAGGTTGTAGAGGCGCTGATCAGCCACGCGGAAAATCTTCGAGCTTTGTACGTCGAGAACGCCTCCAATGGATGAGTGCGTTCGACTTGAAGATGTGGGCAAGCAGTTCGACGGTCAATGGGTGTTTCGACACGTCTCGCTCACGCTTCCTCAGCGTCAAACAACAGCCATCGTAGGTGAAAGCGGATGCGGTAAAACCACCTTGTTGCAATTGATTAACGGTGTGGTGAGCGTGGATGAAGGCGTTTTGAGCGTCTTGAACGCACCGATTCCCGAAACGGGTCTTCCGGCGTTCCGGCGAAAGATTGGCTACGCCGTTCAGGGTGCGGGTTTGTTTCCGCATATGACGGTGCAACAGAACGTTGATCTGATGGCCCGCCTTGAGGGTTGGCCCGAATCTAAAATCCGAAATCGAGTCAGAAGGCTTTTCGAGCTGATGGGTTTGGATTCGGCTCTCGGTACGCGGTATCCGTATCAACTTTCGGGTGGCCAACAACAGCGTGTTGGCTTGTGTCGGGCGATGATGCTTGAGCCTCCGCTGCTGCTTTTGGACGAACCATTTTCGGCGATTGATCCGATTACGCGCGAGGAAATTTATGGCCACTTTGAGGTTTTGCAGCAACAAGAAAGCGTAAGTGCATTATTGGTCACGCATGATCTTCGTGAAGCCGTCCGGCTCGCGCAGTTTCTGGTGTTCATGGGCAGTGGCCAGATACTTCAACACGGCGAAACGGCCACGGTGATTGAATCCCCGGCGTCGGAGTCCATTCGACGACTTATCGAGACGCAACTTTGAAACGACTGGTGGTTACGCTAGCGTTGTTCGGTTGGTTGCCATTGAATGCCGGTGAGCCGATTGTTGTGGCAAGTAAGAACTTCACTGAAAGTTATCTCCTTGGAGAAATCATTGCCCAACGGCTAGAGCAAGCGGGCATGGAGGTTGACCGCCGCTTCGGTCTGGGTGGCACACTGATTTGCTTTGAGGCATTGCTAGCAGGCGAAATTGACGTCTATGTCGAATACAGCGGAACGCTGGAGCGAACCATTCTCAAACTTGGGCAACGTACGTCGATTCTTGAACTTAACGAGCGCCTCTTATCGCGCGGGCTATCGCTACTCTCTCCTCTCGGATTCAACAACACGTACGCCATTGCCGTGCGCAAAGAGGTTGCTGAAGAGTTCTCTTTAGAACGGATCTCGCAGTTAACAGATTACCGTGACCTGCGGGTGGTGGTTTCTCACGAATTTCTCGAGCGCGAGGACGGATGGCCAGGGATGCGGCGCGTGTATGGGTTTGATTGGATTCCCGAAGGCATCGAGCACGGTCTTGCCTACCAGGCGATGGCTGACGGATCCATCGACATTACTGACGCGTATTCAACCGACGGCGAACTGCAACGGTATGATTTGACTGTGTTGGCGGACGATAAGGCCTTTTTCCCGACCTATCTTGCGATGCCCTTGATTCGAGATGATCTGTCGCCGCGAGCGCAGGCTGCGATCGAGGATTTAGCCGGCACTTTGGATGATTCGTCGATGGCGTCCCTTAACGCATCGGTTGTTTTCGAGGGAGCGGATTTCGCATCTGCGGCAACGAACCACCTCAGGTCCATTGGATTTGATGTTGCCGATGGGCGATCGAACACGTTCGACGACTTAATTCGTAACACGCAGCGTCATTTGTGGCTAACTGCCATCGCGTTGTTGACAGCGACTGTCGTCGGGATCGTCCTCGCGTTGGCCGTATTCCAAGTGACCTGGATATCCAACGCCGTGCTTTATGTCGCGGGCCTTCTACAAACGATCCCGTCGATTGCGCTGTTGGCTCTGATGATCCCGATTTTTGGTATAGGGATGTTGCCTGCCGTGGTGGCGTTGTTTTTATATTCGCTGCTCCCGATCGTTCGCAATAGTGTCACTGCACTGGTGACGGTGGACCCGGTATTACGACGCGTCGGAAAGGCCATGGGGTTAACTCGATACGATGAGCTTCGATACGTCTACGTACCCCTTGCCATGCCCGCCATATTAGCCGGCGTGCGCACCGCCGCCGTGATTAGCATTGGTACTGCGACGCTCGCTGCCTTTATCGGGGCAGGGGGATTGGGCGATCCGATTGTTACTGGGCTCGCGCTCAACGATACGTCGCTCATATTGCAGGGAGCGATACCCGCAGCAGTATTAGCAATCGCGACCGAGCTAATGTTTGAAGGTATTGAACGCGTGCTCGTTCCACGCCATCTTAAGGTTCTTGAACAGCCGCGCTAAGACGCTGTATTGAGGATCATCGACCCCTGCCTCGGAACAGTTGTGCTGTCATGGATGGCCGTAGGTCTGATAGGTTTAGGCTTCACGCTAGAGGAATCCACTCATGGAAATTAATCGAATGTCCACCCTCAGAATCGCGTCGTCGGTTTTGTTGGTGTTAGCTGTGTTCGGGCAGGCGGATGTTGTCACCAATATCCGTGATGCGGCCCGGCCGGACGCAGATACCGTCCGCGACGCTGGTCGCAAGCCGACAGACGTCATCCATTTTCTTGGATTACAAGAAGGCGCTATCGTGATGGATGTCATGGCATCGAGCGGCTACTACACGGAAGTCCTGGCGCACGCGGTTGGCAGTCAAGGGACCGTCTACGCACAAAACTCGCCAATGATGTTGAAGTACAGAGATGGGTTCTACGACAAGGCCCTGACCCAACGGCTGAAGGACGGACGTCTTGCGAACGTGGTCCGGCTTGATCGCGATATGAGCGATTTAGGTATTCCGTCAGCGACCGTGGACCTTGCGATGACGGCGCTCAACTTCCACGACATTTACAACAGTGCTGGTGAGGCTGCGGCCCTGGCGTTCATGTCTGAGGTGTATGGCGTGTTGAAACCGGGCGGCGTGTTTGCCGTGATTGACCACGTAGGAAATCCCGACGGCGATAACAACCGTCTCCATCGGATGGATGAAGCGGTGATGCGCGAACTGATCGCGCGTTCAGAATTTCAACTCGATGCGTCGGGAGATCTTTTGCGAAATCCCAAGGATGATCACACCGGCGGTGTCTTTGCGCCTGATCTGCGGGGCAACACCGATCGCTTTTTGTTTCGTCTCAGGAAACCCAAGTAAAGCGGTCGTGGAAGGAAGTATTTGTCGCTATGAGCATTGACCTTTACACCTTTGCAACGCCGAACGGCCGCAAGATCTCTATTGCCTTGGAGGAGCTCGGGCTGCCGTATAACGTGCATCCGGTGCATATCGGTCGTGACGAGCAATTTGCACCAGACTTTTTGCGAATCAGTCCGAACAACAAGATTCCCGCCATCGTCGATTCAGAGAACGGTCGTACTATGATGGAGTCGGGCGCGATCCTTTTGTATTTGAGCGACAAAACGGGCCAGCTCGCCGGGGATGATCCATGGGTGACGATGGAGTGGTTGATGCTTCAGATGGCCAGTGTCGGCCCGATGCTTGGTCAGGCCAATCACTTTTTGCATTTCAATTCAGGTAAGTCGGAATATGCGGAAGCGAGGTATGCGGATGAAGCACGCCGTTTGTACGGTGTGCTCGACCGGCGCTTAGGTGAAGCCGGCTATCTCGCAGGGAGCTACAGCATTGCCGACATCGCGACGTGGCCTTGGATAGCGCGGTGGCCTTGGCACCGAATTGACTGGGACGAATTGCCAAATTTGCATCGGTGGTATACCGAGATCGCAAAGCGCCCGGCGGTCGTAGCGGGCTGGGATGTCCCAGTAGCTACCGGCGATATTCCGATACCGTGAGCCAGCGCGCGACTTGGTCAATTCACGCTCGGGTGGAAAGCGGCCTGGAGCCTACAACACGATGGGAGTAGTGCCGTGAAACGTAAAATCGACATGCAGACAGCGGTTACACCTGCGAAGTTCGCGCACTTTGTATTACGCGTTCGCGACATCGAGAAATCCATCGATTGGTACCAAAAAGTTCTCGGTATGACGATTGTGCATGACGCGGGTCATCTGGCGTTCATGACCTACGATGACGAACACCATCGACTAGCGTTGGCGAAGACACCGGTCGAGACGGAGACTGTGCGCGGAAGCCCAGGCCTTGACCACGTTGCGTATACGCTTGCGACGCTCGGGGAGCTATTAGGAACGTATGCTCGTCTTAAGTCGTTGGATATTGAACCGGTGTGGCCCGTCAACCATGGACTCACTACATCCCTCTACTATGCGGATCCGGATGGCAATCGCGTCGAGTTTCAAGTTGAGAACTTTGATTCGATCGAGGAGCTGAATGCGTTCATGCGATCCTCGGCGTTCGCCGAGAATCCCATCGGGGTCGAGTTCGATCCTGATCGACTACTAGAACGCTATTGCAACGGCGATTCGTTGCACGAGTTGCGTATGCAAGGTTCCGCATAACCTACGCGCTCGAAAAAAAAGGGTTAATCCGCAAACACCAACGTTTTCAGCGTCGATGCCCGTTCCTCGAGCTCTGCTCCCTCGAGCGTGATTGCAGGGCCGGCACTCCAAACTGGTCCCGGCCAGCCGGCATCGTCTTTCGTCCTGCCGATGACGTGTATGTGCAATTGCGGCACCATGTTTCCGAGGGCGGCGACGTTGATTTTGTCGGCACTGGTATACGTGCGCAGGGCCTCGGACGTGATTTCAATCTCGGTAAACGCTTGTTCCCGGTTGCTCGTGGGCAGGTCGTGCAGATCGCGCAGACCGTCAATGCGAGGCACTAAAATCAGCCAGGGAAAACGCGCATCGCGCATCAACAATACCGAACAGAGATCGAGGTTCCCAAGTTGCTCACAGTCGGCGAGTAATTGGGCATGAATTTCGAAAGTCGTACTCATCGTTTCGG
>JAKUTH010000051.1 GCA_022448085.1 Pseudomonadales bacterium
GAGATGGACCGAGATAGGCTCGGGTCCGATGGCGACGTGTCGCCGACCAGTCAATGTTCCTGTGACATCGAAGTTACCGAAGTACCGGATGAATTAACGGTGGAACTGGTGGTGCGTCAGCTAGCTTCATGATGGGGTGAGCGGCTCACTTTTTTCGCCGATTAAAAGATCAAGTTCTTCACGATCACAAGTAATTCGCCCCTCGGCTTGATACTGGGCTTGTTCCGCATGCGCGGCATGAATAGGGTGCATGTACTTTTTTAAGAATCCGATTTTCCGAAAGCGGCTTTCGACGGTGAGTTCGCCGTTTTCGATCTCCCAATTGAAATCGCCGTATTGGCCGATAAAGCTCACGATGATGAAAGCGCTACGGTTGCGAGACACTCCGCCGTCGCTAAACCAGCCTGATTTTCGTTCCAAATTTGAAGGTCGACGAGGTGCTCTCCGTCGGCTTGGTACTTTCGGACAACCTTGCCGTATACGGTGTTCGTGTCTCCGACCACGTTGGGATGTCGGACTCGCGTGTCGAGCGATTTGACGGTTGCATCGTCGCCGCCCCAATCGGTGGCCATTTGGCATAACCAACAGACACGTTGCGGTCCCCAGTCGAACTGCCCCGGCATGTTGCGCCGTTCTTGGGCGTGTTTCTTGTCATACCGGCCGCCACCGCCAAGGTCCTTTGAATCTTCGGCTTCGAGCGCGGCTCGCGGGGTCCTTCCTGTACCGACAACTCCGTGGGTGAACAGAAAGAGTTCGGTTACCGTATAGGTTCCTTTATTTAGGGTCGCAAGCTCTTCGTCTTCGCAAACGCCTTCCCAAGGATGCGGTTCGGCACTGCGTCGCGTGCGTTCCCACACCAACGGATCAGGTGCTTCTTCAACGATGTTGGTTTTGGTTTCGCGGTCATACTCGATGGTCTTTCCGCCACCGAGGTTCTTGTAGCGAGCCATGTTGGTCAGCTTGGTCGCGACCAATTCCTGGCGCTGGTTGTAGTATTTCACCATCGCAGTGCAAATGAGGAAAGGGCCGATGCGTTCGCTTTGCTTGCGAGTGACGTCAACGATCGATTCGATGGCGTGGATCCGGTCGCCGAGCCAAATGGGCCGATGGAACGTTATCTCACCGCCGGCGTAATTCATTGGAAAGTTTGCTGACGATAGGCGACGTGGGTCGATGGCACCGTTAATCGCGGCGGCGATGCCGAGGCTTGCGCCGTAAATGAACATGGGCGGCGCGGTGATGCCTTTGTAGCGACTTGCGGCAGCATGATTCTCGTCACGCCATAGCGGATTGTAGTCGCCGACGCCGTCACCAAATCGGCGGATATTATCGAGGCTTGCCTCACGGCTACCCCTCGATGGGAGCGTGATGCCTATGCCCTTGCGGTATTCGTCTTCAAATTCGTCAAGGGTCGTAATCTGTTCGGACACGGAATCGAACCTCCGGATTAGGTCGGGCCCATTGTCGAGCACGTTCTGTTCAAGGGCAAACCAAACTCAGCCAATCACCGTAAAATAAGGTGGTTGGACGTAAACTGTTGGAGCTGTGACAAACGTCAAGAATTTGAAGGCTGGTGATATTCGGCTTCAGCCAGTGTCGGTGACACGAAAAATGGCCGCATCGTTACCGGGATTGCGTGCGCAAGCCCAAAAACGAGGTCTTCGTATCCATCATCTGGGCGCAGGATACCCGCATCCCGAGGTAACCGATCCCACTTCATTCATTGAAGCGACCGATCGTTGGTTTGCTCATTTAAGGGAAGTCGATGGAGTTAATGAACCCGGATTGACTCCAGAATTCTTGCGCGAAATGTACGCCTATACGGACACGCTTGGCCCCGCGAGCCCGAGAGAATCATTTGCGACAGTTTATGGCGCGGACTGGAATCTCTCGATCAACCCGGACCGACTCATTCCGACCGTCGGGGCGACTGGCGGAATCGCATTATTGTGTTCGACGTTCGAGCGTCCTGGCCGGCGACTGGCCTACATTACGGATGCGCCGACTTATGCAGGTTTTTTGGCACGTTCCACTCTCAATCAGATGGCAACGATCTACAGCGTTGATATGGATACCCACGGTCCGGATCCCGATCAATTTCGGGCTCAAATAAATCAAGCAAGAAGTGATGGATATTTCGTGCCGTTCTACTACACCGTCCCAGACGGACACAATCCAGCCGGATTTTCGTTTGGGGTGGAACGACGGCAGGCTTTGTTGAAGATTGCGCAGGACGAGGGCGTGCTCGTGATCGAAGACGCGCCTTATCTATACATCAGCTACGCGGAAGCGAGCGAACGACCGATGCCATTTATCACTCTTGATCCGACCCAAACGGTTCATCTTTTTACGGGTTCGAAAATCGGATTGCCAGGGCCGCGCGTAGGATTTGCATATACCGAAGCCGTCATCGAAATCGCTGACGGCCAAAAGGTTGATTTAACGGATTTGCTCCTGACGGAAGCAAGCGCCGACGTGCTATTTCAAAATCCTCATGCGTTGCGTTCTTTCGAGGCGCTGTTGCGGGAGGACGATGGTTCGGTACGCGCGTCGCTGTGGCCGGTCGCGGAGCAGAAATTGGCGGTTTACCGAGAGAACAGGCAAATTCTATTAGACGGTTTGGAAGACGAACTCGGGGATTTTCGGGATCGATTTCATTGGACTAAACCGGAGGCCGGCTTTTTCTCAGTATTTACCTTCGCAGAGTCAGACATTGTTGCGGACGATGCGTTCATTCAAAAGCTCGTTGAACGATACGGCGTTGTGGTGGTGCCCATGTACGACTTCTATCCGGATGATGCGCGTACGCGTAACCGTCAAGCAGGATATAACCAATTACGGCTCTCTTTCTGCTTTTCCGAAGGGACAGGGTCGGCGCGACGACACGAATTAGCAGAGGCAGTGAGAGCCTTCGCCCGGGCGGTCAAAGCGGAATCTGGAATTAAGTAGCTGTGTAGGCAGCAATCAGCGTGCGATAGGGAACAGGCTCAGGTATTCGTAATTGCGTACGCACGTCGGTAATGGGTTTACTGAGTAGACTCTCAAAGTGAATGGCAGGGAGCCATGCAGCTTGACGACCGTCGCGGTACGCGCGCACCAAAGCTCTGAATACACCTGGACCCATGGCCTGCCTGAGTTTAAAACCTCCAACGATGGCGATTAGGAAGATGCCGCGGTTTCTTGTTTGCGCATAGGTAAACGCGAGTAGGCATGCTTCGCCGAGTTCGTCCCGTCCGTATCCTGTCAAGGTATGCCAAAGATCGTGGGTGTCGCGTAAACGGGTGGCATAGCGCACTAAGTGCGGATGACTGAACGTTTCAGCTTCAACGGCGCTGGCATCGACGAGGCCTTCTGCTGCGAGGTCCTCACGTCGGGTGAAATGATAATAAGTTGAGCCGAACGATCCATTAGGAAGCGCGCCAAGCATCGAACGGTTTTGCAGTGTCTCAAGTATGTCGATGTCGTCTTTTAATACTTGATTGCCGAAATCGGTGATTCGGAAACGACGTAGTCCGCGTTCCAGTGACGGTCCTCCGAGAGCCCGAATAACGTCGAACACTTTCGGAGTATCTTGCGGATTCGCAACCAAAGCCTTCAACGCGCGAAACGCCACCATCGGTTGCATCCGCTGTCGTTTCATTTGTCTATCCATGTTCGAGCCTCCATCAGCCGGCGGCTACCCAGCAGTCGAACGGGTAGTTTAAACCATCATGCTCGGTCTAGCGGACCCACCTGCACGCGTTGAGTTGCCGTCCGCCCTGTGTCGATGACGAGTCCGATGCCGCCTTCGGTCAACTCACCATCGGACGTTGACAGAATTCGTTGATGGTCGACATAACCCTCAATCTGATTACCGCGCACACGCATCTCAAGCTCGTAGGTTTGGCCGTTGTCGATCGTCATCGGTGTTTCAGCAAGAACATGGGTGCCATCCAGCTCTCGCACTAACTGGACGCCAGTTCCCGGTTTAAGTAATAACGCGTAATACCGGCGTAAACCTTGCACCCGTGTGGCGATACCGGAGCGGGCAACGAGGTGTGGTGTCACGTCCGCCGTCATCCGGTAATCGTTCCAATCTCGGCTGCCATACAGCAGCAAACCTGTCCCATGATTTTGGATGAGTCGAAAGCTCTCGGGGTAGCGCGGGGCGTAGCTGTCAACACCGTTAACCCAGGCGCGATGCCACATCCCGCCTTTGCGTTTTTGGAGAACGACGTCGGGTGTTCCGCGCCAGTCATAACGGTCGATGAATAGGATTCCGCCCGCGGGGGCAGTAACGATTTCTAGACCAGCGGCCGCGATCGGATAGCCATCGAGCGAAGGTATCTGCCATGACAGCGTCTTAATCTCCCCCGGTTCGATGCTGATCGAACTATCTCGGACCGTGATTGCACGATTCTCTGGATCGAAGACCTGAATACACAAGGCAACCTCGATCGCCTGTTCTACGTCTTTGGAGAGGAGCACATCGCTTGAAATGGTTTGGCCGGGGTTTAGCGTTGGACTCGCCATGAGGCCATAGCCGCGTTGCTCAAAGTAACGTGCCGTTTCGTGTGATTCGACGAACGTGCCGGTAACGGCCTGCGCGATTTTCCCGCGCGGAAGGGCGTCGAAGTGAACAGCAAGTGCTCGGTTCCCAGTTGGCGTCGTAAGGTTATTCACCACGCACTCTCGGCCGCGAAAACCCTGGACCGATCCTGGAAGGGAGAAGTGATAGCGAGCCCCGTCTTTAGGCGGTTTTTCCTCAGATCCGTTGAGTTTTCGGCCCATCGCCGCGATGCGGCGGGCTTCCGTCGCCGCGTCGGTGACACCGCCGCCACTGTCGGCCGTGGGTACATAACAGATGTCGGCTACAGGACCACGCCAGTCGACGCCTTCATCGAACGCGGCAAGTCCATTACGAATACCCAATAGGCAGCCGAGATTTCCGGAGTTGCAGTCGGTGTCCCAACCAGCGGTATTGACGATTTTAAGCGAGTCTTGGAAATGTCCGCGTCCATGCAGGAGGGCCATCACAATTAGCCCGTGGTTGGGAACCATGTGGCAGTTGCCGCCGTATTTGTCATAACCGTAATGCTCTTTTATTTTTTGAAACGAACTTCGCCAGTCGTCCGACCATTGGCTGTGCCATTCCCGAATATCACTGATCATTCGGCTGATTAGGCTATCGGCGGGTATTAGCTCTACGGCAACGTCAATCAGTTTATCGATATCGGATTCCACGAAAGCCTGAGACTCCATGGCCGCGATCACTTGAGCTCCATGGAGAGCCTCCCCGTCGTGCGAGACGGAGCCGGCCCGACGGGCAAAATCCGCGGCTAATTCGGGGTCGCCGGGACAGACCATGGCCCATCCGTCAATAAAAATCTGCGCGCCAATCTGTTCTGATACGACCTGCCCATTGAGCGCCATGGAACCGCTGGCGGGGGCATCGTGACCTTGCGAAAGCCGCAAATAGGCTGTGTGTTCGGTGGAGTTGCCCATGCCACCCCACCAGAGCACTGAGCGATTTTCGATCAGGTAATTGAGCCACGTTTGTCCGATTTGTTTCGGCGTCAACTGAGGATCACAGTGATAATCCGAAAGCGCCCGGACGAAGGTGAACGTGCCCGAAATGTCGTCATCGGTGACGATCAAGGGGACGCCCACTTTGTCATGAACGTAGTATTCGATATCACCTAGCGTCTCTTCGATACGTTCGTTGGACCATCCTTCGAAAGGACGGCCAAGATACACGCCGATGATCTTCCCTAGTACACCGGCATAAACGCGTTCATCGTAGTCGGATCGCAGCATCACTATCTCGCTTCCGCGTTGAATGGAAGGTAGCCTATTCAAAATTCGCTATAGAGGGAATCTGGAATGTCTGACGCAATGCAGCTCGCATACGACACACTTCAGGGAAGGGTAGACGAATCGGGTCAACCGTCTGATTGGTTTGAAATTACGCAGGGCCGGATAAACGATTTCGCCGACGTCACGTTAGATCACCAATGGATACACATTGACGCGGAGCGTGCGAGTACCGGTCCATTCGGGACGACCATCGCGCACGGCCATCTAACCTTGTCAATTATGGGTCATCTCCCGCGTGCCGTTGAACAAAACGCGCCGAGGCTCGAAGGGCAAAAATTAATGATTAACTACGGATTTGACAAGGTGAGGTTTCCGTCGCCAGTGCCTGTGGGTGCCCGTGTACGAACCACCAGCACATTGAAACGAGTGGAGATCAAGGGAGGTATGATCGAAACCATGAACGAGATCGTGGTCGAGGTCGAAGGCCAAGAGAAACCCTGTTGTGTTGCTGAGAGCCTTGGTCGCTTGGTGTTCTAATCGCTATCTGTTGTCACGAACGCCAATGGTAGCGAAAAGTTGCTCCATACCGTCGCGGCTCACCTAGTTGGGTGAAACCACGCGCGGTGTAGTAATCGCGTGGATCATTACCGAAGTAAAACCCGCGGACGAAATAGTCTTTATTGCGAAGGTTCCGACCCCAAAGCGCCAATGACCAGGCGTCGGTTTCGTATCCGATCTTGAGATGCGACAAGTTGTACGCCCGCGATTTTTCGTCGTGACTATCGGAAAAGAAGAACTCGTCGCGTCCTTCGAGGGTGTAATTGATGAACAATCCCTGAGCGATCGAGAATTCGACGCCGGCACTGTACTGGTGTTCTGGTGCGTGTGCCTGATCTCGACCGCTGTAGTTTTCACCGCTGGCACTAACGAAATCTCGATATTCGGTGCGAAGCATCCCAACGCTTCCAAACACCCGCAACTGATCGGAGAGGCGTGTTGAAATTTCGATTTCGATGCCGGAGTTAGATCCGTCGGCCGCGTTGCCAACGTAATCGATAAATTCAGCGCTGCCATCGCTGCGAACTCTGGTGAGCGAACTAGCAATTTGCACGTCGTGACGGTCCATTTGAAAAATTGAGGTGCGGATAAACGAAGCGTCATCCGACCAAAAACGCGTTAAACCGATCTCTAAGTTAATTAGGCTTTCCGGCTCGTAACGTCGCAAATCTGCATCGAGTGATCCGTCGGTGTTGAAGCCGCCCGCTTTATAGCCACGCGACAGCGAAGCGTATACGCGTGTTGACGGTTTCCACTGATATTCGAGTGCGAATCGCCCACCCACCATGGTGTCGCTGGGATCGAATCGGACGTTTTCGGTATCACGATAGTTGGCGGAGTGGCGCTCCAATCGAAGGCCCAGCGTGAGTTGAATACCGTTGCCGAGATCGCTTCGAGTTTCACCAAAAAGGGCAGTACGCCGTACCGAGAACTCGCTTTGGTAAGGGACTGGTAGGTACGTGTAGTCGCGCCTAAGATCAACGTTCTGATCGAGCGAATACACCCCGAGCGTCCAGTCTGTCGTATCGTTTAAGACCGGGCTGGATTTGCTGGATACGAATCGTAGTTCGCCGGTCACGGTGGATCGATCGCGGCGATAACGGTCCGTTGAGCTGTATTCCCATGGGTCGAAACCGACATGCGTCCAATCTTCGTCGTAACCGTAATCAATATCCGAATTTGCCACGCCGAAGCGGCCGATGAGGTCGAATGTGTTGTTCCCCTCCCATCGGAGTTCGGCAGACGCGAACGACGCCTCATGCTGGTCCTGTCCTGGTTGGTCGGAGCGGGTGATCCGGTTGTTGTCCAATGAAAAAGCGTCGTAGCCGTTATCAATGTCGATCAAACCTGCAGTGAGGTCCAGTTGTGCCGATTCGGATAGGTCGGTGTTCAGTTTGGCTCGAACGGTGAGTTCATCGTGGTCATTGGTGTTGTCGCGACCGAGATACTCGTTGACCATAAAACCATCGTCCGAATATTGCTCGACCGCAATCCGGAACCGTGAACGATCGGTCACTGCGTTGGAGATGGTCCCGCCGAGTCCAAGCATTCCGTAATCTCCGACAGTGAATTTGAGATCGGATTCGAAGGTTGGTGTCGGTCGATTAGTCACGATGTTGATTAATCCGGCCAAAGCATTAGCGCCGTAGAGCGTGCCTTGGGGTCCACGGAGGATTTCGACTTGTTGGATATCGAAAAGGGTTGCTGCGGTGGCTGCGCCACTAAAGTCAACGCCGTCGATGAGTACCCCAACCGACGAATTTAGCGGTTCGGCAAACTGGCCCCTTTCCCCGATGCCGCGTATTTGAATAAAGCGTGCCCTTGAACCACCCGCCGAGAGATTTACGTTAGGGGAAGCGGCAACAATCTCTTCGAGATGTTGAGCTTCCCTTTGTGCGATGACGCTTTCCGTTAATACGGTGACGCTGGACGGTACG
The DNA here is from genome assembly GCA_022448085.1 of Pseudomonadales bacterium. Lineage (GTDB taxonomy): Bacteria > Pseudomonadota > Gammaproteobacteria > Pseudomonadales > Azotimanducaceae > UBA11889. Next base: position 8,292 of record JAKUTH010000051.1, read on the forward strand.
TTTTCGAGAGCGGTATCTCGTAATTGTGCCGTGACGACGATCTCGGGAACGTCGTCCTCACCACGCGTCACGGTACATGAGATCAAAGCAATGAGTACGAGGCCAAACGTCTTCATATAAATCCTCCAGAGCCGGAGGACGCAGGAACCTATTCCTCCGCCGGCATCATCCGGGTCAGGTTCAAAGGGTCCGTGATCGCCACGTCTCAGGCTTTGTAGCCACCCCTTAGGTAAGAGGGCATATTCGACTCTTGTGGGGTCGATTTCAAGTGGCCGCTAGGATATCGGCAGAGTTTGCGTTACGCGCTTTCGATCGGAGAAGATCGCTCGTTTTCGGCGATCTTGTCTTGTACTTCGCTTACTTTCTCTTCGGTCAATGGATACATCCATAGAAGTGGCATGCCGACGAACTTGAATAGAGCCGGAATGACAGAGTAGACGCACGCGAGCATGAGCAGGGTGAAGGCAGTGTTGGTCCCGCTTTTCGGGTCGGCGTGCTCATCGAATCCCCACCATACGACGAGACTGAGACCGATGGTGATGCCGAATGCGTAGGACCATTTTTGCACCATGGACCAGATCGAGAAGTACGCACCACCTTGGCGTTTTCCCGTTTGCGCAGTATCGACATCGATGACGTCGGCGCACATCGCGGCTGGTAGTGCTGACAGCGCCCCAATCGCAGAACCTTTCAAGCACATGACCACAAGGAACCACAAATGTTTACCGGTATCGATACCCTCAAAATAAGCCATGTAGGTTTGATAGGTATCCGAGGGTAGAAACGCAAGCAGACTCTGGACCCGAAAGGTGGTGAACAAATCGTTGTCCGCCAATGTGATTAATGGGATGAACGAAGACCATAATGCGTACCAACCGATCGCCCACATAGTTGCCTTGTGTTTGCCGATTTTTCGTGACAGCTTCATCCAGAGCGGAATCCCTGCCATTTGGCAGATGAAATACGGTGCGAGGTAATACCCGTACAGTTCCTCGACACCCAGAACGTGTTTGACGAAAAATACCGACAAGGTGTTGGTCATTGCCGAGCCCATGGCAGAGGTGGCAAAGATGATCAGCAGGAAGACGTACGCCCGGTTCGTCAAGACGTAGCGCAAGCTTTCTCGAAGTTTAATGCGTTCTTTCTTGGTCTCGTAGACCGGGTATTCGGGGACTGTGACGAGCGTAATGGCGGTCGTGAGGGGCATGAATATGCATAGACCGATGATCAATACCGTCACGGCGTCGATTGGTTTGGTTTCCAACCCCACAATAGCTACGAGGGCGACGGGAGTGAACGCGGCAATGAGTGCCCCGCCGACGCCAAAAAATTCCCGCCAACTCCTGATGAGCGAGCGTTCGTGGTAGTTGCTGGAAAGTTCCGCCCCCCAGGCGGAAAAGGGTAGGTCTTTGATGGTTGCGCCGAGGTACGTAAACACCAACATCACGAACATCCAAGCGTATCCGTTGGAGAATGTTTGACCAAGCCACGTGACGTCGCTGAATTCGAAAGGCACGATGAACAGCAACGCGATGGCCACTCCATAAATGGGCGTTCCTAATAACACGAACGGTTTGCGCCGGCCCCAGCGGGTTCGTATTCGATCGGACCAGTAGCCTATCCACGGATCCGTAACGGCGTCCGAGATCCGCGTTGCCCAAAGTAGCCAACCGACAACAATTAAGGAAAGGCCGAAGTGATCCGCATAAATAACGGGCAAATAAACACCCATGGGCAGTCCGGCCAGTGCGAGCGGCGTCGCCGGCAACGAATAGGCGAACAAGATTGGTTTGGTCAAAGGCCGGCGGTCAGGACGTACCTCGTCGACATCGGCAATTGCTTGATCTGTCATAGGGACATTTGACTACTGACGGCCTCGTGCCATGTTGCATTGAGCGTTGCCCATACTGCAACCAGCGTTTTGCAGCTAAGATGGACGCATCGTGCAAGAACAAACCTACGCTAATCTTCGAGTCTGGGACGGAATCGCTAACGGATACGTTGAGGCGGATTCGGTTTCGGTTGCCAACGGACTGATTTCGGCAGTCGGAAAACGTGACCCGAAGGCTCGCGATATGTCGGGCTTAACCGTTATCCCAGGACTCATGGATGCGCACGTTCATATGACCTTGGATCCGGAAATCCCATCGGCCGAAGAGCAGCTGCGTCAGAAAGCACCGGAGATACGCGAAAAGATGCTCGGCCGCGCCGAGCGAATGGTCCGCGCGGGATTGACGACGGCAAGAGATCTTGGGGGTGGTGAGTGGCTGGAGCTTGAATTAAGGGATCGTATTAATCGGGGCGAGATCGTCGGTCCGCGACTTCTTTGCGCGGGACAGCCGATCACTTCAATCGCAGGCCATTGCCACTTTTGGGGTGGTGAATCTGCCCACGCGGCCGATGCCTATCAAGTGATCGAGCGCCAACGGGAACACGGAGTGGATTTAATAAAGATCATGGCGACCGGCGGTAATTTGACCCGCGGCAGCCAGCCTGGTGCTGCCCAATTTAGCCGGGAAGAAACATGCAGCATCGTCGCTTATGCGAAAACGGCGGGGTACGAGGTCGCTGCACATTGCCATGGCACGGGCGGGATCGCGAACGCCGCAGCGGCTGGCGTAACAACCGTTGAACATTGTTCGTGGTTACAGTCCGATGGCACTCGCGGCGACTACGATCCAACGATTGCTGCCGAAATGGCGGCTCAGGGTGTGTGGGTCTCGCCAACCGTTAACGCCGGCTGGGCGCGTTTTCGAGGCGGCGATGGAAAATTTGAAGCGCGGATCTCGAAAAATTTCGAGGGTCTTAAACGCGCAGGTGTTCGACTGGTGGCGTCGACAGATGCAGGTATACCCAATGTCCGGCACGAAGATTTAGCAAAGGCGCTGCCAGTATTTTCGCATTACGCCGGACTCACTCCGTTCGAGGCCTTGCGTTCAGCGACATCGGAGGCTGCTAGGGCATTGGCGATTGCCGATATCGCGGGCACAATAGCTCCAGGATTGTCGGCGGATCTCGTGTTTCTTGAAGGAGACCCGCTAAGTGATCTGACTTGTATTCAACAACCGGCCCTCGTGATGGTGCGAGGTACAGAGATTGAGGCGAAAGCATGAGTTTTAGAGAAGAAACGCGAGTCTGGCTCGACGAGAATTGCCCAGCTTCCGTTCGTCAACCTGCCGGACCGGGTGAAGGTACGGGAGGCGGTCGGCGCGCAACGTACCCAAATCCCGAAGGGAAGTTGTGGCTCGATCGAATGGCCGAGAAGGGTTGGACAGCCCCCGCATGGCCCAAGGAGTACGGTGGTGGGGGCCTCAACCAAGAAGAGTCGAATATTCTTGGTGAAGAGTTGCGGGCGATTAATGCTCGCCCCGCTCATACAGGCATGGGCTTATCGATGATCGGGCCTGCGCTGCTCGAATACGGCACCGAAGAACAGAAACTGGAGCACTTGCCCAAAATCATTCGGGGTGAGATCTGGTGGTGCCAGGGTTACAGCGAACCTGGCTCCGGCTCGGATCTGGCGAGTTTGCAAACGAAGGCGGTTGGAGACGGCGACGATTACATCATCAACGGTCAAAAAATTTGGACATCGGGAGCTAACTTTGCCGACTGGATGTTCTGCCTGGTTCGAACCGATCCCGATGCACCGAAGCACGAGGGGATCTCTTTTATTCTGTTCGATATGGAAACGCCTGGGGTGACGGTCAAGCCGATTCAGCTTATTAGCGGCATGTCACCGTTTTGCGAAACCTTTCTCGACGACGTGCGGGTGCCCAAGAAGAATATTGTGAGCGAAGTGAACAAAGGGTGGACGGTTGCTAAACGGTTATTGCAATACGAGCGAACGTCGATCGGTGGTATCGGGGGTAGCTCACAACGTGCAAAAACAATTGACGAAATAGCCAAGGATTATCTCGGTGAGTGCGAAGGCCGCATTGCAGACGCCGATGTTCGGGATCGCTTGCTGAAACATCGCATGAATGACCGAGTTTACGGTTTAACCATGAAACGAAGCGGGGAGGAGTCGAGTTCTGGCCAAGCGCCTACGTTCCTGTCGTCGATGTTTAAGCTCTATGGTACGGAGCAAAATAAAGATCGGTTCGATCTCATGCTCTCGATAATGGGTAGTCAAATGCTGGGTTGGGGAGGGGATGCTTTTACGGGCCGTGAACTGGGTACGACGCGCGAATGGCTGCGTTCCAAAGCAAATTCAATCGAAGGTGGATCGTCTGAGGTTCAGCTCAACATTATCGCCAAACGAATACTGGGTCTGCCCGATTAACAGCAGCCTCACCGTTGCGCTTTAATTATTGAATCTCGGGAAGAACGTCGCGTAGAAATTGCTCGTCCGAGGTGTCGAAATGAAGCATCTCAATACCAAGATCTTGGTACGCTTCAATCCGCGCGATGATGGTTTTGGGGCTTCCGATCAAACGTGACGCGTAGCCTTCGTTGGAATCAAGCAGCGAAAGTTCTTCCGCACTCGACCACATGCCTTGAGCGCCGCTTGTCGCGCGCCGCCGATTTTTTGCGAAATCAGGGTCGATTGCATCGACCCGTTTCTGTATCACGTTCCAGGCTTCTTTGTCGGAATCGCGGCATATGGGTGCCGCATAGAGTGCGAAGTGAAGCGTTCGACCAGTCGATTTCGTGGCTCGACGTGCCTTTTGTATGACGCTTTCGATACGCTCTAGCGATCCCCCATTGAGAAACATCCAATCCGATTTAGCCGCCGCCATCTGGATCGATGCTTCCGACTGGCCGCCTTGAAATATCTCGATAGGTGTTGAGGGAGGCGGTTCCAGTTGCAACCCGTTGCAGTCATAAAATTCGCCGTGATAGTTGAAAGGAGACTCTGTCCAAGCGCCACGTATCACATCGATAAACTCACTTGAGCGTTGGTAACGCTGATCATGTTCGAGTGCGTCGATGCCGTACATGTCGAATTCTCTTAGGTTCCAGCCACTGGTGACGTTGATTGCCCAACGGCCGGCGGATAGCCAGTCCATGGTGGCTCCCCATTTGGCGATCGCGGTCGCTTCAAAGAAACCAGGGTGAATGGCGGTCACGAGATGGATTCGATTGGTTTGCCCAGCGAGGAAAGCGGTCATTGCGAGACAATCAAGCGATGAGCTTTCCATTTCTCTCCCGCTGCCCCACCAGCGTTGGGCGATGAGGAGGTGAGAGAGGCCGAGCTCTTCGATTTTTTGTACGCGGGGCAGAACGAACTCCCTTAACGCTGCGTGCCCAGGAAACCCCGATTTCGGTTTTTCTCCGCCTGTTACTTGCTGTCCTGCAAAGACCGTGGGAGCCCAGGTGCAGGTGTACATTTTTTTTGGCATGAAGGAAGCCTTACCATCTGAACCCGCTGGTTTCAGTGGTCTTTCCGACGATGGTGTAATCTAGCACGTTGTCACGTCTTCGCTAGTGATGCGCCATTTGATGCAACGACATTGGCAAACGCCGGTCACCTTTCTTGTTATTGCCAGCATTGCAATGCCGTTAGGTTTCTCCGCATGGAGTGCATTGCTTAATAATTTCGCGATCGAAAAAGCCGCATTTACTGGCGTTGAAATCGGAATACTTCAAAGCCTTCGAGAAATTCCGGGGTTCCTCGCATTTACAACCGTGTTCGTGTTGCTGTTGCTAAAGGAGCAAACCTTCGCGGTCATGGCGCTTGCGATATTTGGTCTTGGGATTGCGCTGACCGGTTTTTTCCCATCGGAGTATGGCCTGTATTTTGCGGCGGTCCTGATGTCCATTGGGTTCCATTACATGGAGACGATCAAGCAATCGCTCTCACTACAGTGGTTGTCGATGGAAGAAGCGCCCCGAATTCTCGGACGACTGATATCGGTGGGCTCACTCACGTCCTTGGTTGCATACGGTGTTTTGTGGGTTCTATTAGACGTCGCCGAACTCGATTACGTATGGATTTATCTGCTAGCAGGCACCCTTTCGGTCGCTTTGGCCGTCGTCTTATGGCGCGGCTTTCCCCACTTTGAATCGAAGACCATTCAGCGCAAAAACCTGGTGCTCAGACGACGTTATTGGCTGTATTACGGATTGACTTTTTTTTCGGGGGCACGCCGTCAGATATTTGTCGTATTCGCCGGTTTTCTGATGGTTGAAAAGTTCGGTTACAGCGCGAGCAACATCGCCGCCCTTTTTCTGGTGAATCATCTTTTTAATTGGTTATTTGCGGAGCGTATCGGCGCCTTGATTGGACGTATCGGTGAAAAGTACGCATTGACGTTCGAATATGCGGGACTGATTCTCGTTTTTACGGCGTACGCTTTCGTAGACAACGGAAATGTAGCCGCTGGGCTCTACGTGGTTGATCACATGTTTTTTGCGCTTGCGATTGCGATCAAGACGTATTTTCAAAAGATAGCCGACCCTGCAGATATCGCGTCGACCGCGGGCGTTTCTTTTACGATCAATCATATCGCTGCCGTGATCATTCCGGCTGTCTTTGGGATCATTTGGATTACATCGCCGAGTTTGGTTTTTTTGATCGGCGCCGCCTTCGCCGCTTGCTCCTTAATTCTTTCGCAGAATGTTCCGTCGATCCCGAGTCGTGGCAACGAAGTCGTTCTGGGTCGTACGGCTTAGCGGTTGCATCGACGGATCCAATTCACCATCGTGACAACTTTTGAGGATCGCAACATATGGGTGCGCTACCGTTATCGGGTTACAAGGTTCTCGATTTAACCATCGCTCGGGCAGGCCCCACGGCGGTGCGATTGCTCGCCGATTGGGGAGCCGATGTCATCAAGATCGAGCCACCCGCGAGAGCGGGCTCCATTACTGGGAATCGGCGGGGTCCGGATGAACAAAACTTGCACCGCAACAAACGTGGTTTGTGCATAGACCTGAAAAACGAGGCCGGGCACGCCTTGTTCTTGGATTTGGCGAAACAAGCGGATGTGATCGCTGAAAACTTTCGCGCCGACGTGAAACACCGATTGCAAATTGATTACGAATCGGTTCGTGCCGTTAACAAACGGGTGATATACGCAAGCATCTCCGGTTTCGGTCAGGAGGGGCCTTACAGTGATCGTCCCGGCGTCGACCAGATCGTGCAAGGAATGAGCGGGCTCATGTCGATCACCGGAGAACCGGGCCGCGGTCCCATGCGCGTTGGTATTGCGATTAGTGATACCGCCGCAGGGATGTTCCTTGGTCAAGGTATTTTGCTCGCGCTATTGGATCGTGAGCGCACCGGGAAGGGTCAGTGGGTTCATACCTCGTTGCTTGAGTCGATGTTATCGAAGCTCGACTTCCAGGGCGCGCGATACACGATGCTTGGGGACGTTCCCGCGCAGCAGGGCAATGACCATCCGACGGCCTTCCCGATGGGAACATTTGCGTGCGCGGATGGATTCGTGAATATCGCGGCGCCGACGGAACGCATGTGGGCGAGCTTTCTTGATGCGGTTGAGGATGACGATTTGCGTCACCGTGAGGAGTACGCGTCGGCTCGCGATCGTATCCACCACAAGCAGCAGCTTAAAGTTGATATGGAGTCCGCGATCGCATCATTCAGTACGCTTGAGCTTGTCGAAAAACTTAACGATGCAGGTGTGCCGTGTGGCCCGATCAACGATATTAAAGAGGGCTTCGATAATCCGCAGACCGAGTTTCTGCGAATGCAGGTGCCGGCACCACATGCTGATCTCGGAGACGTTCAATTGATACGGTCGCCCATTAATCTTTCTCGCCACGCCCATCCCGAGGCGTTTCATCATGCCGCGCCAGATCCGGGCGAACATAGTCGTGACGTACTGGCAAGTTTCGGGATCGACGAGGCCCGAATTAAGTCGCTCGTTGAAGAGGGTGCCATCGCATAGCTTGGGACTGATGTTAGTGAAATATCACTGGCTCTGGATCGAAATCAAGAGCCAGTGTCATCAAGACATGAATCTAGCTCACCCTGTTAAAGCTGCGATCACTGCATCAATGCATCCATCCGCCTTAGATCTCATTTCGTCATCGTTTGCGTCTTGGATAGGATGAGGGACGAAGACGCGGCGCGCATCTCGCATTCCCAATGCATTGGCCTGGGTTTCCGCGGCATCCTCAAATTCGCTCGATGCGACACTTACCGAGGGAATCCCTTGGATCTCAAACCATACCGTGTCATGCAAACTGCACGTGGTACAGGAGCCTCAGTCCGCTAGCGCTTCAACAACGAAATCGTTGTTAGCTTTGATCTCCTGACGCAATGATCCCGGCGCCGGTTTCGTGAAAGTGGGTTTGGTATACCGGTTGATCTTAATTAGAGGTAGCTTTTCCTGAAGCTTTGCTTCCAGCTGGTCAAGCAACACGTTGCCGCGTGGCTTGGCAATGTCTAGTAACGCGAGCGTTCCGGTGATTTCCGTTGGTCGTTCGGTCACTGATCGTTCAATCGGGACTCGTTCGTCGGTCGGATCTAAGATGGTCGTCATGTTTGGCCTCATGCAATTGCGACGTTGGTGTCGGTCATTATGAACTAGGTTTATACCTCAATCTTACGGGATACCGGAATGGATCCCATAGGGCCGCTAGCCCATCCATGGAAAGCGGCTGAAAATTTTCCTGCGTCGGAGCCCGCAACGACAATGTGAATGTTGTCTTCCGATGCGAATTTTGGAAGAGGGCGATTGAGCATGTCGTCGGTCATGCTTGCGGCTCTGGCGGGATCAATCCCGGCCCCTGAGACGTCGTCTGCCACCAGGTCTTTCAAGGGAACGGTAGTAACTTCCTGGATGCGTCGTCGTATATCGGCTTTGGTGTAGCCGTCGCGTTCTAGCGTGTCGACGTGTTCAGGACAGACGACCAATATCCCGTCGCCGCCGTTATGGGCCCGGACGTGGTGTGCGGATTCCATTGACAAGCCGAAGCTGCCCGCGAGTTGCGGTGCAGATCTGGAATTTTGGTCGACAATTAGTGTGGGGCCGCTCGACATTGCGAAGACCGTGACGACTGAATCGTTCTTGTCGAATCCGCGTTCGACGTGCAGTGGGTCCCAAGAACTGCGTTCTTCCCATTCGCCGAAACACATGGTGAATTTCATGGGGCTTCCGAGCGTTGAGCGTTCAGTCCCGCCTGGCTCGGCGCCGCCAATGTTGCGGACGGCTAATCGCACAGCGCGACCGATGGTGGCGTTTGCTCTCGATCCCTGGCCAAGCGCCGACATACGGACGTTTAGTCCAATTCGTTCGCGGATGGGTCCGTTAATGATCATGACGGGCGATGCGCCCATGGTGGTTGCAAATACACCGTGGCAATTGAATTCGTCGGTACATATGGCTTCGATCGCTGCGATAACGACGGGCAAATATTCGGGGCGGCATCCCGCGAGGACCGCGTTCACGGCGATCTTTTCTACGGTTGCGGGTGCCATGTTTGGCGGCATCGTTGCAACAAGCTCTTGGGAGTCGCGAGACGTTCCTTCGAGCATCCGTATCACGCGTTCTGGGGTAGGTGGAACGACCGGTAGGCCATCGGAAAAGCCTTGATCGAACATGAATTCATGGACATCGTCGCTCGGGGCAATTTCGATTTTGCGGGCCCGAAGTGGACTATTCTCTGCCTCGGCCCGCAATCGGTCCGCAATGACGGGGTCTTGCGTTAGTGAGCCGCATCCAGGGCGCCATTCTGGATAATCGTCCCAATCAATTTGGGTATCTGAAAGATGTTTGTCGAAAAAGCCCGACCACTCTTTACGGTCGAAGCCGACCAATCGATCAAGCTCCCTTCCGTCAGCATCGGCGAGTACAACGA
>JAKUTH010000052.1 GCA_022448085.1 Pseudomonadales bacterium
ATGCTGACCAAGAACAGTTTTCTTGAGGAAATCAACAAACAATTCGTACTGACGGCGCGCGCCAAGGGGTTGACCGAACGGCGGGTACTTTTTGGTCATGTGTTCCGTAACGGCATGCTGATCGTGATCGCTGGGTTTCCGGCCGCCTTCATCGGACTTATGTTTACCGGTGCTCTTCTGATCGAAGTAATCTTCTCCATCGATGGCATCGGACTGCTGGGTTACGAAGCCATCGTCAAGCGCGATTACCCGATCTTTTTTGGCACGTTGTTTTGCTTCACGCTGATCGGTCTCGTGATGCAGCTGATTGGCGACATCGTCTACACGCTCGTCGATCCCCGGATTGATTTCGAGGCGCGGGAATGACGCCGTTAAATCAGCGCAGGCTTGAAATCTTTAAATCAAACCGACGCGGCGTTTGGTCCCTTAGGATCTTCTTGGGTCTCTTCGTTGTGTCCTTGCTCGCCGAATTCATCGCGAACGACAAACCCATCGTTTTCTCATTCCAAGACGAACTCTACTTTCCCATGTTGTTTCTTTACACGGAGACCGACCTCGGTGGCGTACTGGAGTCCGAAGCCGAATACCGAGATCCCTATGTTATGGATCGCATTGAAGAAGACGGTTGGGCGTTGTGGCCACCCATTCGTTTTTCTTTCAACACCATCGACTACAGTTATGAGGTCGCGCCGTCCCCTCCGGATAGAGTCCATTTGCTAGGTACGGACGGTGGTGCTACCGACGTGCTTGCCAAGCTCCTCTATGGTTTTCGATTATCCGTTCTCTTCGGGTTGACCCTTACGCTCATTAGCTCGTCGATCGGGGTCACGGTCGGGGCGCTGCAAGGGTATTTTGGCGGCCTTGTCGATCTCATCGGTCAACGCTTGGTGGAAATTCAATCAGGCTTACCGATCCTGTTTGTACTCATCATCCTCGCTAGCATTGTCGAGCCGAACGTCTTTTGGCTCCTCGGGATTCTCGCATTGTTTAGCTGGATGGCTCTGGTGGGCGTCGTTCGTGCGGAATTTCTGAGGACTCGGAACTTTGAATTCGTACGTGCCGCGAAAGCACTCGGGGTGTCTGAAACCACCATCCTACGACGTCACGTCCTGCCCAATGCCATGGTGGCGACCCTTACCTTTCTACCGTTCATCCTCAACGGTTCGATCACGTCCCTGACCGCGCTCGATTTTCTTGGGTTCGGTCTACCCATCGATTCACCCTCGCTCGGGCGCTTACTTTCTTCGGCCAAAGCCAATTTGCAGGCACCCTGGCTGGGGATCTTCGTATTCATTACGCTCGCCACGCTTTTGACGCTGCTTATTTTTATCGGAGAGGCGATACGCGACGCGTTGGACCCGAGACGTTCCCTCGACCTGGCGCGCACGGGCGGTGCCCCAACTGATACGGTCGCACTGCAAACGCAAGCTTGAGCCCCCGCACTACGGACAGTCAAAATCTCCGAAATCCAATTGGAGCGCTACTTCGATCTTTTTCAACGCGACGCTTCCCTCCATCGCCATATCCATAGCTTGCATGACCACCGCTCCGACTTCGGGATCGTATTCGAGCATGGTCTGAATTCGAAAATAACGCATCTTCACGACGACGGCTCGCCGGAAATTCGCACCCGATATTAGTGTCGAGATAAGCACCCCATCAGTGCGCCGCACGCTTAATTCCCCAGAAACACTTTTGTGAATTAGATCGCCTCTATCGTCCCTCGGCGAAAATCCAAAAACTACCTTATCAGGATCACGACGGAGCACATGTAGATCTTCGCTATCGAGACCGGAGACGTCGACGTTTGCCGGGTGCGACGCCTGCGACGGCGCTTCGTAATCTTCCGTTTCAGCCCGGTCAGGCGACTTGCCATCTTGTTCCAGCAATTGCCACGGATTACCACCGCCGGACGGATCGAATCGAACCCGGGTCTTCGTCTGTCCATTGTCAGAGCTGAAGGTATATGCGCAGGTTTCGTGTTCCGCCGAACCCACTTTTGCCCTAGCCCTATCGATAAGCGCACGGTCTTCAACGGAAAGCGGTTCTGTATAACCCCAATCGGAGGCAGCCATGAACAATAAAACCAACAAGGGCTTCGGGAATATCATTTCTTTTAACTCGTACGTCTGACCGGCAGAATGTTCAATCCTAAAGGAGATCGAGATGATTAAAACCATCGCCGTAATCGAGGGGGACGATGCCGCTCCCGAAGCGATGAAACCCGTTATTGCCCTGTTGGATTCCCTGAACATCGGCTTGGAATGGGTATACCCCGAGGTCGGTGAGGCAGCCGAAGCCCGATCGGGCTCTATATTTCCCGACGACGCGCGTGCGGCGATCGACGATGCCGATACCACCTTTTTCGGGTCAACAAGCGGTAAATCCGGTGCCGCGCTCATGTACCTGCGATGGGGCAAAGAAACCTTTGCCAACGTCCGTCCGTGTCGATATCTACCCGGTTGTGCCAGTCCATTGGCCGAACCCGAAGGGATCGATTTCGTGATCGTTCGCGAGAATCTCGAAGACCTATACATTGGTGCCGAAGGACAACTTGCCGATCTGGCCCCGCTTGCGCTCAAGGCTCGTAATACCAAGGGGTTCGTCCACGAAATGGGAGTTGGTCGGTACGCACTCAAGGTAATCACCGAAGCGGGCACCGAGCGTGTCGTTCGATTTTCATTCGAACTCGCGCGTAAACGAGCCGGTCAGTGCAAAGTAACCTGTGCTACGAAACACAACATGCTGCGCGAAACCGATGGCTTGTTTCTTGAAGTCGCCCGACAAGTCGCGTCCGACTATCCCGACATTGCGTTTGAATCCTATATTGTCGACGACTTTGCCTGCCGACTAATTCGCGAACCGCAAAAGTATGACGTTGTTGTCATGCCGAACTTATACGGCGATATATTGTCTGATGCTGCCGGCGGGCTGGTTGGTAGCTTGGGGCTGGCGGCAAGTGGATGCTTTGGTGAAGATTACGCGTACTTCGAACCTGCCCACGGCACCGCACCCGATATCGCCGGGATGAATATTATCAACCCCACGGCGGCACTTTTGTCGTCAACCATGATGCTCGAGTACTTAGGGTTCGTGGCCGAAGCGGTCAAGATTGAAGAGGCCATTGCACGCGTTTACTCAAGCGGCAATGTCTTAACGCCCGACCAGGGCGGTACTGCGACCACGGCGGAGTTCATGTCGGCGGTTACCCAACAGCTTTGATGCCACAACCGTTTTGGGAAGTTCACGAAGGTGAAGGGCCGTTTCTATTATTGGTCCACGGCTTTCTTTCAAGTCGATCCCAATGGCTGTCTAACCTCAAGGCATTGCAGCAACATTGCCAGCCTGTGGTGATGGAACTCTACGGTCACGGGCGCTCCCCGTCACCAAACGAACCCGGGGCATACCACGCAGCTGCGTACGTCGAAGCCATGGACGCTATTCGGTCCAAACTGGGGACTAAGCGGTGGTACCTGTGCGGTTATTCGCTAGGCGCTGCATTAACAATCCGTTACGCCATAACATTTCCCGATCGCGTCGTCGGGCACATTTTCACTAACTCAGCGTCCGCGTTTGCGGCACCTGAAACGATTAGATCTTGGACGGAGAACGGCGCGACCTCGGCAAATAATTTACGTCACGGCGGTGCAAAAGCAATTGAACGAATCCCCGTTCATCCCCGACATGCGCGCCGATTACCTCCACGAATTTACAATGCACTAGTCGCCGATTCAAAGCTCTTGGATGTCGAAGGAATTGCCAATACGCTAGAACACACGATGCCGGGTTTGTCCGTTCGCCATGAACTTCATCTAAATTCCCGACCGGCGCTTCTGGTCTGCGGGCGATTCGAAACCGCATTCCAACCGCATCGCGAATTCGCTGAGAAAAAAATGCCCCATCTCACTGTCCGAGAAACGGACACCGGGCATGCCGTCAATATGCAAGGAGCGGACATTTTTAATGCCGCCATCGAAACGTTCGTGCAGTCCACAAGCTGACCGAAAACGCTACATAGTCGATGCTCTGGTCGAGGAACGGGCCATCGAGCTAGTCAAACGACCGCTTCTTCGGTATTTCGTCGTCAACGACATGCCCGACGGGATCACGCGGTTCCGCTGATCGGGTAGACGTCTTTAGACTCGGCGTCACCACAACTTGCAACAATTTGCATAGGAATCGAAGCGGACCGAACCTGAATCTCCTCCTCGCCCAGGTTTGTACGAAAACGGACCCGGTCATCACGAACATCCAAAAGCGCTTCGACCCTTCCGGCAACTTGCATTTCGGCGAACTGGGCCTCGGGCGGAAACGCTGATCGACCGCGCACATGGGATCGCGATACGTCTCCCGATTCGATAGTGGTGACAAATGCATCGACCTCATCAACGTCTACTCGGCCGTAGAGAATCCCCTGCGGTAACGCCAGGACATTGGGCGCAAATCGATGGCCTCCAAGGTGGGTCGTTTGCCAGACGCGCGCACCGACGAGTTCCTGCAAGCGCGCAAATGTAGGCAATCCATATCTAGCACAGCAAAGATCACGCTGACCATTGGTACAAACGAAGTAAACGTTCTCTCGCACCGGTGCGAGATCAGATGTGAGGACGTCGACCTCCCAGAGGGCGTCGTATGCGGACGCTTCGATCCGGCCCAGCGTGGTATTTCGAGCGATAAACAAAGTCGTTGTGCCCATGTCAAAGTCTGGCCGACGAATAAATTGTGAACGGGCTTTCACGCCCCTCTCGGCACACGTTTTGAGGCTATCCTCAAGCCATCGATTGGTTTCGTCTTCCAGACCGTTATCCTCGACCGCCCGCGATTTCCACGCCGGTTTGTATTCGAGCAGTAGCCATATATCGACAGGTTCAGCCGTTCCTAACATCGGTTCGCCCTGCGTACGACTGAGTTCTGAACAATATTCGCGACCGCCTTCCATGGTACGATTCTACCCTGTCGATCCGCCGCTCGTCGGCACAGCCGCTCGTTCAATGACGTGATCGTCACCATCGAGAAGGGAACTCGATCACTTCGTTGCCAACCGAAACTGAGCCTGACACACTCGGGCGCATGAAGGACCGAGCTAGTACCGTCGGAGCGCTGCGAGTCAGTGGCTACGAAACACTCCCCGTAAAGATCGAAATACGTAGAAACCTGATCGAGAAATTAAGGGCCGGCGACCCGCTGTTTCCAGGCGTCATCGGTTACGACGATAGCGTCCTACCACAAATCACTAATGCCCTTCTCGGGGGGCAGGACCTCATAATCCTAGGTGAGCGAGGGCAAGCTAAATCACGCTTAGTACGGAGTTTGGTAACGCTTCTTGACGAATTCATTCCTGTTTTAGAAGGCGCGGAAATCCCCGAGAATCCCTACGATCCGATCACGGAAACAGGAAAACGGATCGTCGCCGAAGAGGGCGACAACGCGGCCATCACCTGGCTCCATCGCGACGAGCGTTTCGGCGAGAAACTCGCGACTCCCGACATCACCATCGCCGACTTGGTTGGGGAAATTGATCCCATCAAAGTGGCCGAGGGGCGCTACCTTGCGGACGCAATGACGATCCACTTTGGTTTAATTCCTCGAGTCAATCGAGGGATCTTTGCGATAAACGAACTGCCCGATCTAACCGAACGAATTCAAGTCGGGATGTTGAATGTTCTCGAAGAGCGCGACGTGCAAATTAGAGGCTTTCGCGTCCGCTTGCCGCTGGATGTCTTCCTCGTCGCGACGGCTAATCCCGAGGACTATACCAATCGCGGTCGCATTATCACGCCGCTCAAAGATCGATACGGAGCCCAGGTCCGTACGCATTATCCCCAGGAGATCGAGCAAGAGATCTCCATCATGGAACAGGAATATACGGAACGCGAGCTGGACGGCCACAAGTTGTACGTCCCCCACTATATGAAGGAAATCATCGCCGAGGTCACGCACCAGGCGCGTCTTTCGCCGGATATTAACCAACGGTCCGGTGTGTCCGTCAGAGCATCGGTTGCCAACTACGAAGCTCTACTCGCAAACGCTTTTCGACGCGCACTGCGTCTGGGAGAAAAGAACGTCGTACCGCGGCTATCCGATTTACCGTTTATCGTTCCTTCTCTGCATGGGAAAGTCGAGTTTGAAGCGATGGAAGAGGGCCAGGAAGATAAGATTACCGAGCGAATTTTCGTGGCCGCCGTAAAAAAAGTGTTCGACCGGTATATCGATGTCGATGCCGTTGAAACCATTGCGTTGGCGTTCAACGAGGGCTTGACCGTCGAAATCGGCGAAGCGGCAACAGCCGCGGACTACACCGCAATCGTCAAGCGCGTTGCCGGTCTTAGGGAAGCGGTGAAAGACCTGACGACGGTAAGAGCCGAAATGCCTGCTGCAGTCGAGTTCGTACTTGAGGGTTTGCACCTGCACGAGTTACTCAACAAATACACCGTCGGTCACACGGCCTCCTTCTCGGGCTAGCGAGACATGCACCGTTTTGCCACACGTTTTCGCTACGGCTCGTGGGACGGTTCACAACA
Source organism: Pseudomonadales bacterium (assembly GCA_022448085.1). Lineage (GTDB taxonomy): Bacteria > Pseudomonadota > Gammaproteobacteria > Pseudomonadales > Azotimanducaceae > UBA11889. The sequence continues at coordinate 6,522 of JAKUTH010000052.1, forward strand.
AGCCCCCTTGTCTGCCGACGATGTCCTCGGCGCGATCGCCGAGGACCTGATGGAATACGGCGACCTAAAGTGGGCAATGCGTAACCTATTGTCCCGCGGTATGACGATGCCAGACGGCGGCTATATCCAAGGGTTACGCGACATGCTGAAAAAGCTCCGCGAACAAAAGCGTGAACGTCTGCAACAGTTTGACCTGTCGAGTGTGATGCAGGACATCGAACAAAAACTCGCTGAAATCCTAGCTATGGAACAGAACACCATCGACGAATGGCTAGATCAGGACAGTGAAACGTTCGCCAACGATGTATTGCGGAAAATTGCCGAGCGTAGCCAAGAAACGCTGGATGAACTCCCTGACGATTCCGCGGGAAGGATGAAGGCGCTAGAAAAGTATGAATTCCTAAACCCAGATGCCCAACGTAAATATCTCGACCTCTTAAACGAACTACGTAAAGCGATGACGCAAACACTCTTCAAGAACGTCGAAAACATGGTCAAGAACCTTTCGGATGGCGATATCACGCGACTGAAAGACATGGTTCAAGCCATGAACGAAATGTTCGTCAAGAAAATTGCCGGCGAGGACCCAGGGTTCGAAGACTTCATGGACAAATTCGGCGACATGTTTGGTGACACTCCTCCTAAAACGCTTGACGAACTGCTCGAACAGATGCGTCGCCAGATGGCTGCGTCGCAGTCGTTAATGAATTCTTTGACGCCCGATCAACAACAACAGTTGCAATCGTTGATGTCGGATCGGTTGGGTGATCCGCAGCTCGAATCCGCCCTAAGAAAACTAGCGCAAGAAATGGATTTCCTTGATCCACAAGGATCCCGATATCGCTTCGATGGTAAGGAACAAGTCGATCTCGAAGCTGCCATGGAACTCATGGATGAGATGCACCAGATCGACGACCTCATCGCCCAGGTACAAGCGGCCGAACGCGGCGGCGACCCGGACCATATCGACAGCGATCTGGTGCAATCACTTCTGGGTGATGAGGCCGTGGAGTCGATCGATGACCTCAAGAAATTACTCGATACTCTCGAAGAAGCAGGCTACGTGCGACCTACCGGCGACGATAAGTGGGAGCTAACCCCTCGTGGGTCGCGCATGATCGGGCAACGCGCGCTCGGCGAAATCTATGCGCGACTCCGGCGACAAAGCTTGGGTAACCATGCCATCCCCGAAGAAGGCCGCTTCGGTGAACGACTGGAGCAGACCAAAGCCCATGAATTCGGTGACCCATTTCATTTGCATATGCCAAGAACGATTCGCAACGCCATTGATCGCGACGGTCCACGCACGCCCGTCCGCCTACGCCACCAAGATTTTGAGATTTACCGTTCCGAACAAGTCACCTCCACGGCAACCGCAATGCTCGTCGACCTGTCGTGGTCGATGGCTTTGCGCGGTTCATTTCAATCTGCAAAGAAAGTGGCGCTCGCGCTGCATAACCTCATCACGTCGCAATATCCTCGCGATTCTTTCTACATCATCGGTTTTGCCGCCTACGCAAGAGAGCTAAAAGCCCACGATCTGCCCTTTCTTCAATGGGACGAGTATTTACTCGGGACGAACATGCAACACGCGCTGCTATTGGCAGAAAGATTGTTGGCAAAACACGACGCCTCCACCAAACAAGTCATTATGATTTCCGACGGTGAACCGACTGCCCATCTAGAAAACGGACAAGCACAATTTGCCTATCCACCGACACCCGCGACCATCCGCGAAACTTACAAAGCGGTCAAACGTTGTACACAAAAAGGCATCGCCATCAACACCTTCATGCTTGACGCCAACCAATACCTAAAGGAATTCATGGACGACATTGCCCGCATCAATGGAGGCCGTGTGTTCTACACGTCGCCGGAAAAATTAGGCGAATACATTCTCGTCGATTACGTCCAGCATAAACGCAAAAAGCTCGGCGGCCGCTGAGATCATCACCCCGCGGAGGTTCGATTCGACTTCGAGTCACCGGTCAATAGGAACGCGGGAGTTCCAGTACATGCTCCGTCACGTAGTTAAGAATCATCTCCTGGGATATGGGTGCAATTCGCATTAAACGCGCTTCGCGCCAGTAGCGTTCAACATGGAACTCACGCGCGTATCCAAAGCCGCCGTGCGTTTGTACTGCTTGATCCGCGGCCTGAAACGCGGCATCTGCCGCCAACCACTTGGCCATGTTTGCCTCGGCACCACAGGGTTCGCCGTGGTCGATTAACCAAGACGCCTTCCTAATCATCAGCTCCGCTGCATCAAGTCGCATCTGTGCCTCGCCCAATGGGAAGGACACCCCTTGGTTCTGACCAATCGGTCGGCCAAATACTTCACGTTCATTGGCGTAACCCACGGCGCGGCGCATCGCCGCCCGACCGATACCCAGTGCCTCTGCCGCGACGAGGATACGCTCGGCATTGAGACCGTCCAGCAAATACCGAAATCCCTTACCTTCTTCACCAACGCGGTCCGTCTGATGCACGGGAAGATCGTCGTAAACAACCTCACAAGATGCGACCGCGTTCCGGCCAACTTTGTCGATCGGTGAGATGGTAACTTCAGGACGTTGCAGTTCGGCTAGCAACAACGTCATCCCGTCCGTTCGTTTGGCAACTGCTTCTCTTGACTCAGTGCGCACCAACAGCAAGACGCGCTCCGAATCCAACGCCTTGGTGGTCCATACTTTGCGTCCTTTAACCAAGTATTGATCGCCGTCTAACCGTGCCGTGGTTTTAATCGACGAGGTATCGGTACCAGCGTCGGGCTCAGTCACGCCAAAAGCGACGTGAAGGTCGCCTGCCGCAACTCGAGGTAAATACTTTTGCTTCATGTCCTCGGATCCGTACTTGACCACCGGATGCATGCCAAAGATCGATAAGTGAATGCTACTTGCACCGTTCATGGCGGCACCCGATGCCGCAACTTCTTCTAATACGATCGATGCTTCGGTAATGCCACGGCCGGAACCACCGTATTGCTCAGGGATCGCAATACCGATCCAACCAGCTTCCGCGAGGGCATTGTAGAAGTCCCATGGGAACAAGTGCCCGTTGTCGCATTTCGACCAATATTCATCGGGAAAGTCCGCACAAATCTTACCAATGGCGTCGCGGATGAGTTGGTGTTCTTCAGTCGTTTCAAAGTCCATGCACCGAGGTTAGCATGGCCAAAGAACGCTGACAGGGCAGTCGAAAACATTGTCTGGAAAGTATTTTGAAGAGTTGGAAGTCGGTCTAACGTTTGAGCACGAACCCGGCCGGACGGTGACTGAAACCGATAATCTCCTGTTCACTGCGTTAACGCAGAATCCTCAACCCCTTCATCTCGACGCAGAATTTGCCCGCCAATCCATACACGGCAGGATTTTAGTCAACAGCATTTTCACGCTCGGACTCGTCGTTGGTCTGTCCGTGGCCGACACGACCCTCGGCACCACCCTCGGAAACCTCGGATTCGATCGAACGACATTTCCGCACCCGGTTTTTATCGGCGACACTGTGCGTGTCACTTCAAAAGTGACCGATCGGCGTGCCAGCCGCACCAAACCGGATAGAGGCATTGTCACTTTCGAACACACCGGAACCAATCAACGCGGTGAAATCGTCTGCACCTGCAGCCGAGGAGCGATGATGATGCGAAAGCAAACATGACAGCCGAAGCCCGTGCACGTCTGCGGCGCTCGATGCACTTTGTCCCCGGGGCAAACGAGAAAATGTTGCTCAAATCACTCTCGAGCCAGGCGGACAGCCTCGTTCTTGATCTCGAAGACGCTGTTATCCCTGAACATAAAATTCGAACCCGCCGAACCATCGCTGAATGGCTTCGCGATATCGACTTTGGCGACAAAGAGGTTACGGTACGGATTAATCCGCTAGATACGCCCTGGGGCTTCGATGACCTCAAAGAGACCATGCAAAACCCACCTGACGCGTACGTGGTGCCCAAACCTAGCCACGTCAACGACCTAGATCTCATCGATACCGAGTTGACTCAACTTGAACGGTTTTATGGGCACCCTCGACGCAGCGTCAGTTTGATTCTGATTGCCACAGAGACTCCTGAAGGGGCGCTCAACCTTCCAACTTTCGGTGCTTGTCCCCGAATCGTGGCAATGTCCTGGGGTGCTGAAGATCTATCCGCGGCGCTGGGGGCCCCACGCAACCGAAACAATCACGCTGACTACCTCGGCGTGTACGAGTATTGTCGGCAGCAGACTCTGCTTTGCGCCGTCGCGACCAGGGTTCAACCTATCGACTCCGTCTACGTTGACCTTGCGAATCAACAAGCCTTTGAACGCGAGTGCCACGAAGGCGCGTCACTTGGATTCACGGGAAAAATTACGATCCATCCGGACCAGATACCCTTCGTCAATTCAGCGTTTACACCCAACGATGCAGATATTGACGCGGCGCAACGATTACTGAAGGCCTTCGAAGAGGCTAAAGCCGAAGGCAAATTAGCGTTTCGATTCGAAGGCCAAATGGTCGACGCGCCTCACATCAATCGAGCGCGCTCTTTGCTGCGACGATCCTACCAAGCCGGAGTAACCCAATAATGCTGGAATTGAACACGGATCGGATGCGTGCCGAAATAATCGACGGGATCGGCTGGATGACATTCAACAATCCTGCCCGCCACAACGCACTCTCACTCGCGATGTGGCAAGCGATAGGAGAAATCGTCGCACATTTCGAAGGTGACGATGACGTACGAGTTATCGGCATGACGGGCGCGGGCGGTAAGGCTTTTGTCTCCGGCGCGGATATCAGCGAATTTGACAAACAACGCGCGAATTCAGAACAAAAAGAGGAGTACGCGCGTATTTCTGCATCCGGTAGTCGTGCGTTGGCAACGGTGACCAAACCCCTTATTGCCATGGTCGAAGGCTACTGCATTGGCGGCGGTCTCGCGACTGCACTCGCCGCAGACATCCGTTTTGCAAGCCCCGATTCGTCCTTCGGCATTCCCGCAGCAAAACTCGGCCTTGGCTACGAGTACGCTGGACTCGCGAAGCTTGCGCGCGTCGTTGGGCCCGCGCGCGCACGCGATATTCTATTTTCCGCCAGGTTTCTTGGTGCCGAAGAGGCTCAACGCGCAGGCCTCGTGCAATTTATTTCTCCCCGTGACCGCATCCGAAACGACGTCATTGCCTACGCGACCCAAATCGCTACAAATGCACCGCTGACGGTAGCAGCCGCCAAGGCGGCTATTAATGCGTACGAACGAGGCGGCCAGATCGATGACGTCGAGGCGGTCGAAGTACTGGTGAGCGCGTGTTTCGACTCCGACGACTACAAAGAGGGGCGCCGCGCATTCGCCGAAAAGCGAACGCCCGAGTTCACTGGACACTGACCTACGGCACGCGCAAATGCTAGTGAAGCACGATCGAGAAATACCTTTAACTCAACACCCGGTACATTGAAGTACAAGAGAGCGCGTATGGACGAAAACATCGTTACTGCAGGAATTATCGTTATCGGCAACGAAATTTTGTCCGGTCGAACACAGGACACAAACTTACAGTTCATCGCGAAACATCTCGTGGGTAGGGGTGTCTCCACTCGAGAGGCCCAGGTTGTACCAGACGTTAAGTCAGTCATCGTGACCACGGTCAATGATTACCGTTCACGTTTCGACTACGTGTTGACAACCGGTGGCATCGGACCGACCCACGATGACATTACAACCGACTGCATCGCGGCCGCGTTTAACGTTGATGTCGTCGTGAACGCCGACATCGAGAAACGTATTAGAAGCCGCCCTGCCCCAGACGCCGTCCTGGCATCCCGCCTGCGTATGGCGCGCGTTCCAGAAGGTGCAACGCTAATCGACAATCCAACCGGCGGACCACAAGGCTTCTCACTCGACAACGTTTACGTGATGGCCGGGATTCCGCTGGTTATGCAAGCAATGTTGTCAACGATCGTATTTAGTGGTGGCGCAATCGTGCACTCTAGATCCGTTACGGCCCATCTGGGGGAGAGCGAAATCGCCGATGACCTCAGTACTATTCAAGAGGCGTATCCGCGGATCGATCTCGGTAGTTACCCCTTCTATCGGAACGACATTTACGGCACCAGCCTAGTAATGCGTGGCACCGACGAATCCGCATTGGATGCCGCGCTGGAAGAACTGTGCACAGTCATCACTAAACGCGGCCAAACCCCCCTCGACATCGAGCGCGACTGAACGCGGGTTCAATCCCACTCTATGCGGGTATGGTCTGGCATTACTCTGTTCCTCCTCATCCAGTGTGCGGGACCCGTACGTGCCGACGATTGCCCACCGGATTTGCGCCAAGCTAACCACCGCTCAAACCCTGGCCTGGATTTGGGCCGTCGGGATCAGCCCTTGCCTCTTTTTATGTGGCGTTACCGTTCGTTAGCCGGCGAGCTATACCTTGTCGGATCCGTCCATGCCTTAAACGTAACGCTACGACCGCTCCCCGATCAGCTTGAAAACGCGTTCGAACAATCGACCCACCTTGCTGTGGAAGTCGATGTAACGCAGACGAGCGTTCACGAACCGGCTTGGGTAAGCAAGCATCTTTTGCTGCCGAACAATAGCGGGCTGACTAGCTTGCTTAATGAGACCAGGCGCGACCGTCTGGCCTGCATCCTTGAACAAATGAGCATCGACTACGTGTCGATTGGTCGGTTGAAACCGGCACTCGCTGCGATGCAAATTTCACGAGCCCGTCTATCCAACCTCGGTTATCAAGCTAAATGGGGAATGGAACAACAATTCCTGCGCCGTGCTGGTCATCGCGAGGTACTGGAACTTGAAAGCCCCGAAGAACAACTGCTCCTCATCGCGAGCCCTACGCTCGGGGTGCAACTTGAGATGTTTGACGAAAGTCTCATAGGACACAACGAATTCAACGCTGAACTCATTTCTCTAATGTCCGCCTGGCTAGCCGGCGACGACGAGGCCCTCGCCCAATTATTTAGCGATCGTGACCGCCATTCCTCAGAGTACCGCGAATTCCAATACCGCCTCGTCAACCAACGCAACGTTAGTTTTGCGCAAAAAATCGAAACCTTCCTCGCATCACCCGGCACATACTTCGTCCTTGTCGGGGCAGCTCATCTCGGTGGATCGGACGGAGTGGTACGACTGCTGGACGCGCGTGGTCACAAAGGGCATCGTGTCTTCTCTGGGGATCGAATCGATCCGTGACATCTAGCCTCTTGGGGGAATCAATGGATCTAAGTGGAAAAAGTGCGATTGTTCTCGGCGGCACTTCGGGAATTGGGTTGTCCGCGGTACAGCAACTCGAACAGGCAGGAGCGACGGTGGTTGCCGGAAGCCGATCGTCCACGCACATCGAACAAGCCGCCAGTACTACCGGAGCGAGCGTGACCTATCGAGAAATCGATGTGCTTGATCGAGCTGCCTTGTCAGGCTTATTCGAAGACATGGCCCCCTTCGACATCCTCGTCAACTGCGCCACGGGCGGCGAACGCGCCTCCGGGCCATTTCTTGAAATGGACTTAGACGGATTCCAAGGATCTTTTCGCAAACTGTGGGGCTACGTTAACTCGGTGCGATTAGCCGCCGAACACATGGCTGTCGAGGGGGCTATCGTTTTGGTAAGCGGCTTCCCAGCCCGGAAGTCCAACCCAGGTTCATCGGCGATCTCGACGGTTGGCAACGCGGTCGAAGGATTCGTTCGTGCTATCGCCCCCGAGATCGCCCCACGACGTATCAACGTTGTTGCTCCCGGGTTGATCGATACCCCCATGTTCCCCATGCAGGGAGAAGGGCGCGATCGTTTTTTTGAGAAAGCGACTGAGAATACTTTGATTCCACGAGCCGGGACGGCTGAAGAAGTCGCATCAGCCATTCTCTTTCTGCTTCAGAACGACTACATGACGGGTTCTACAATCGATGTCGAGGGAGGTGCGCTGCTTCCGTAGAGAATCGGCAAAATGTTGCAACGACTCTCGGGAGCGACTGCTCACCACTATCGTTTTGGTAGCAACGCGTCGATGACTTGCTCCAGTCTGGCTGGATCGTCGTTCTTGAAATGTGCCATGCGTTCATAGATCTCCGCAGCTGCTAGGTGAAAACCGTTCGGTAGACCTGCGGCATTGAAGGTCGCTGCGATCTCTCGCATTTCGCCCGCAAAGCGCCATGCCTTCGGGCTTGTTCCAAGCGCACTTCGTTCGCTCGAATCACGCATTCCTTTTTGCGAAATATCCCATTCAGCCAATAGTGTTTCGGTCACGCCGTTGTCCTCTGCCAGCGCGCGAATCGCTAGCACCAATGCCGAGGACCCTTTGGTATAGGCGGCATAGCACATCTTCACTGCTGATGCGGCCCCTGCGCCTCCACTGATCGCTCGGGCCGTTACCAACGAATCGGCAAACAATACGACAACATCCTTCGCCATCGCACCAGAAAGGTAAAAACGTGTGGCCCCGGCTCGCCACGCGGGTGGACCAACGATTCCCCCATCCACAAAATTGTTATCAAAGAGTTCGCCAATGGCTGCCGCCGTCTCGGGCGAAATCGCGTTTCCATCGACGTAAATACCGTCATACCCGGTTGCTTGGACTTCGTGGGCAACATCCAACGCAGCCTCCGGTGGGCAAATAGACAACACTACATCGACCCGGCTCATCGCCTCTTCGAGAGTCTCGACGAGCGTTATCTGGGCCTCGCGAGCTCTATCGATTGTCGCTCGACTGCGCCCACTGGCAACGCCAATGACCTCGTGACCGGCGCTGCTCACGGCGGCTGCTATGGACGCCCCCATGGCGCCAGGATGAAGAACCAATACCCTCATTTTCGGTAATCAAGCGGCGGTTCGCGATCACCTAACAACGCTTGGTAGTCGAAATCAACGCCACGATTCTTGACGAATTCTGCTCGCGCAGATCGGATCAAACTAGGATCTCGGAAGAGCTCATCACCGCTCAAGGCGATCACCTTTGCGGCTAACATCATTCCCTTGTGCCCAATACTCATTCCACTCGCGGCAACCGCCTGCCAACTATGGGATGGCGTTCCGGGAACCCAAGTCGCCGTCGAAAAACCGGCCGTCGGCACCGACCAGCTGACATCACCAACATCCGTCGATCCCATTTTCTGACGAAACCGGAACGGCTGAATTTCACGCTGACTGCCAATTTTAAGAGACGGCCCGATAAGCGATGTGTACAGCGTATCCGCAAACTTTCGTTCCGATCCGCTGTATTCGATTCCCCCAAGCGTGCGCATATGTCGATCCAACACGCGCGCAAGAACGTCGTTGCGTAAAACTGGATAATTCCCATGCATCACTTCGTAATTCATCTGAGTGCCTGTGCCGAGAGCAGCACCACGAGCCGCTGCAACGACACGTTCAAACAATGACACCACCTGTTCCGGCTTTGGGTGACGCACGTAGTAATAGACTTCAGCGAACTCGGGAACAATGTTCGGCGCGGCGCCACCGTCCGTGATGATGTAATGGATACGAGCCTGCGACGGTACATGCTCCCGCATCATATTAACCATGTGATTCATGGCTTCGACTCCGTCTAATGCCGACCGCCCGCGCTCCGGCGAACCAGCCGCATGCGAGGCGACACCATGAAATTTAAAGCGGGCCGACTTATTCGCTGTCGTACTTTCTGGAGACGCATTATTGCGATCACTTGGGTGCCAGTGCAGTACTACGTCAACGTCGTCAAACAAGCCCGCTCGTGTCATGTAGACCTTTCCAGATCCACCTTCTTCGGCGGGAGTCCCGTATACCCGCACGGTTCCCGACCGCCCATCCGTCTGAAGCGATTTCGCAAGCCCCACGGCGGCAGCAACAGAAGCGGCACCGAAAATGTTATGTCCACATGCATGGCCGGCCGCTTTATCGACAACGACTTCCCGCTCGGGAACCGCTGCTTGCGACATCCCCGG
>JAKUTH010000053.1 GCA_022448085.1 Pseudomonadales bacterium
CCCCACGGTTGAGTTATTTCTAGATCGTGTAGTATAGGAATATACTCGCGCATGTTCTGCTCCACGATATTCAGCATTGGATCGTCCGGCGATATCCGCGGTTTACGCTCAGAACCAAAGTAGTAACTGCCTCGACCCCCAAATGCTAAGCGGTCATCAAGCGTTCTCTGTCCATAAATAACGACTCGACGTGTATCGCCAAAGGTTTCCCGCTGAGTTAAACCAATTTCCTCCCACATCTCACGCTCTAACGGTTCGGTGGCAACCATCATCGAATAGATCGGCATAACTCGGCGCTTTTGATTGCTTAACGAATCGGTATATCCCTCAGTAGCACGAAGTACGATGGACGCGTCGACTGATCCGACTTCGGTGTGAATTCGTCCGGGCTCGAAATTGGTCACGGGAGTCAATTCGTGAATTGCCACGCCCAGTCCTCGAACTCTCTCGGCTAACCCTTTAACTAACCTCGCCGGGTGTATGGCCGCGCAATGAGGGGTGTAGCTAGCCCCATGATTTGACGCACAGTTGATGTGCCTCTTCGCCTCACTCGTCGGCAACCAGCGATAATCGTCTTCGGAGAAACCCATGCTGTGGAAGCGTTCAACCCGGTCCCGCATACTTTTCGCACGGAACGGTAGTGTCGCGACGGTGAGCGTTCCGCCTTTTTGGTAGTGACAATCAATGTTCTCAGCCTGACAAACGCGACCAACCTCATCAACAGTTTCGTGCATCGCCCGAAGAACTTGAATTCCAACCTGTCGCGTTTCCGGGCTCGCCAACAGATCTTCAATCCCCATGGCGAAACCCATGCACCACCCACCATTTCTGCCGCTGGCACCATATCCAACGGTTACCGCTTCAAAAATAGCGATGGAGAGATCAGGCCGTCGTTGCTTCAGATAGTACGCCGTCCATAAACCGGTGAAACCAGCTCCAATAATCGCCACGTCGGTCGCTCTCGGCAAAGAAGATGGCTTTTCGGGTTCGGGCAAAGATTCAAGCGAATCAAACCAGAAACTGCCGTTGTCGTGTGTCGCTATTGGCATCGAGCTGATCTAGGCATCTATCCGACCGGAACACCTAATTAAGCCACGAACATGCATCCATTTCAGTTTGATTAATTTGTACCCGCAGGCGTACGTTTGTGAATCGTCTGCAACCGATCGATTGGAGCGTGGGGACCATGAGCAAAATTTGGCTACTCGTTGGATTGGGGGGAGCCGTTGCTGCTTCCGCCGTCGAACAAGACGACTTACTAGCTTCCAAGCCGGTTATACAGTTAGAACGCCCTCAGGCGTTACCAACGGCTCGACCTGAAGATGTAGGTATGTCGAGTCAACGTCTGCGTCGTATCTCCACCGCGATGCAACGACACATCGACTCGGGACGAATACAGGGTGCTGTCACCGCCGTGGCTCGACGCGGCAAAGTCGTCCATTTTGAGACACACGGTTTGATGGATGTCGACAGTCACCGGGCGATGGAAGCGGACGCCATATTTCGGATGGCGTCTTCGACGAAACCAATCCTTGGTGTAGCGACGCTCATGTTGGTTGAAGAAGGTCTTTTGCGGCCTCGCGATCCCGTTTCAAAATACATCCCTGAATTCAAAGCGATGCAAGTTGCTGTCTTAAACGAGCCCCAGGACCAAGACATCAGTCCGGTCAGGGTCAATCGACGAGACCCTCCGGCCCATCGATTAGTCCCGGCAACCCGTGAAATTACGATACACGATCTGTTGACCCACACCTCCGGTTTAGCCAGCGGCGGATTGGGAAGCGCGATTTCGAAGCGTCCCAGAAGAGATTCGAACGCCACACTCGCGACTGAAGTCCCCAAGTACGCACAGTACGTTCTCGATTTTCAGCCGGGATCTCGCTGGTCGTACAGCCCAGGCGTCGGTCTCAACGTAGTGGCTCGAATTGTTGAAATCGTTTCAGGTATACCGTTCAACAACTTCGTGCGCGACCGTATATTCGAGCCGTTAGGGATGCAAGACACCCACTTTAACGTTCCCGACCATAAAGCGTCACGACGAGTCGTGATCCGCAATCGAAACAACTGGTCGCGGCGACCCCCGACAACTTTTTTTTCCGCGTCAGGCGGACTTTCCAGTACCGCTGAGGATTACCTGAGATTTGAACAAATGCTGGCCGGCGGAGGCCAATTGTTCGGGCGACAATTACTAAGCCCGAGAACGGTAAGAATGTTGGGAAGCAATCACCTTGGCGATTTGTACCGAAGTTTCTCTCGCAACCAAAAAGGCATGGGGTACGGCTACACAGTTGCTGTAGTGATCGATCCCATCATCGCAGGCAGTCGCCGCAGCGCAGGCGCATTTGGCTGGGGTGGCGCCTTCGGGACACAATCATGGACCGACCCAGTCGAACAACTGGCGGCGGTGTTGATGCTCCAGCAACCGTACAGTCCGGCCCAATACGATTTCGGCAATGCCGTACAACAGGCAATCATTGATTGATCGATGCCCCTTGAATTAGTCGCTGAACTTCTCCCTTGTCCGACGATCTCGTACCCGTCGTCGGCCCGCTGGCACAAGAACCCGTCCACACACATTGATAAACTTGAAACGTCAGTCGTTTAACGCACCGGAAGAAAAGGAAGATACGTGACGGTAGAACGCGATCACCACGGTTTCGATGCTCCCGCACCGTTGGGGCATCCCGGACGAGCGGGCCTACCTCACGGCCACTTAACCGGTCCTGAGGTTGGCGAGCGGCTCCCAAATTTCCAACTGCCCAATGCGTACGGCGATCTCATCGATTTCCACCAGAGTCGCGCCAACGGCAAAGCAGTCGTCGTTTTTTTTCGATCGGCGGTTTGGTGACCGCCTTGCTGGACGCAGCTCGGCGAGCTTCGCGACGCATACCCAAAGTTCCAGTCGGCGGGCATCAAACTCTATGCCATCTCTTATGACGATCAAGAGATACTCCGCGAGTTCAGTCAAAAGCAAGGGATCCCGTACCCACTCCTTTCGGACATCGACTCTGAAGTGATCCGACGCTACGGCATCCTCAACGATCAGGTCGGTCGCGAGGATGCCTTTCTTGAGGGCATTCCATTTCCGGGAGCTTACGTTACCGACGAAGCAGGCGTCGTCACCGCAAAGTTTTTTCACGACACCTACAAAAAGCGGGACAGTCCCGAAAACCTACTCGACGCGGCGGAGGGCAGTATTCAATTGACTGGCGACGAGCCGAGCGTCCGCAATAAAGATCCAGAAATCCCGGTTTCAATATCTGTCCGTGGCGGCCGAGGCACAATACGCCAGGGAATCATTAGACATCTTGTTGCTCGCTTCGAATTGCCCGCGGGGATCCATATCTACGGTGAACCCGTACCCAACAACATGGTCCCCACCACGGTCACTGCTTCTGGCTCCGCAGGTTTGGTGTTTGAAGACCCTATCTTTCCGCCCTCAGAAGCGCTCATTCTGAAAAGCACCAACATTGAGCTTCGGATATGGAGTGGTGAAGTCGACGTCGTCGTCCCCTTTTACGCGGTCGGTTCACTGGCAAGTGAAACGCGCCCCCTCGATCACGACACAGCAATCATCGACGTGGTGCTTCGCTACCAAGCGTGCGATGACTCGGTCTGTCTCCCACCCCAAACCGAAACACTCTCGCTGCGCGTCAACCTTGACGTGATTGACGTGCCGGCCTTGGCGATACACACGGGCCACGGCCAGCGCGAAAGTAAATTCTCGGGTGCACCCCACATGCGGCGATTGATCCGTCGCAAGCTCCTCAAAAATCCGCTCGGTCTACCAAGACTTGTCCTCAAGACCTTCAAGCTCGAACGGGCCGCAAAACGAAGAGCCCGCAAAAAGTGATGTTTGGAATAGACATGCTTGGATCATTCGACCTTTCATTTTCCCGGCAACCCTCCGCTTGAATCTTCGTACGCTACGACGTCGCATCCGGACGACCATTCTTGCTTCGGCGTTTTACTTCGGCCTGCTGATTTATCCACTGATTCGTCTGATTGACTGGCTCATTCCAGGCTGGCAACCCGGAACGTTTGAGTTATTGGCTCTTCTCGTCTTGCCTCCGGCAACCCGCATTATCTCGTCAACATTCCCCGGAGCCTTTACTCGACGACTCGCCGTCATATCCATGACGTGGATGGGCCTATGCTTCCAGCTCTTTTCCGTAGTCATCGTGCTAGAGCTCGTTCGTCTGATTTCGCCTATCAGCGATACAGACGTCGGACTCATCGGGCTTACCGCTATCTTAATACTAGGTGGTTGGGGACTGATCAATGCGCAGCTGTTAAAGGTGCGCTGTATCCCCCTCTTTGCCGGTAAGAGTTTAGAAGGAAAGTCACTGGTACAAATCTCCGACGTGCATATCGGATCACGTAGCCCTATGTTCTTGCGCCGGATCGTTAAACGCATCAATGAATTGCAAATGGACGCAGTATTAATCACTGGTGATCTTGTCGACGACGATGTCGGCGAAGACGATTTACAACCGTTGGCCGAGCTCAACGCGACCGTCTATTTCATTCTCGGCAACCACGAGCGTTACGCGGACACCGAACGCATAGTCCAGCATTTAAAAGCCCACAACGTCATCGTGTTACGAAACGAAGCCGTGGACGCCGATCCGTTTCAATTCATCGGCCTCGACGACGCCGAAGCAAGGGACACCGTAAAAAAAGGTCTGAGTAACCTGTCGAAGCTAAACAATCGATACCGAGTTCTTCTTTACCATCGACCGGAAGGTGCAGACGACGCAGCAGATTGGGGTATACAACTCATGGTGTCAGGTCATACGCATCAAGGTCAGATATTTCCATTCAATTACCTCGTCAAGCGAATTCACCCCCGCATGCACGGGTCGTTCGACGTGGACGGTCTGCGTCTATACGTGTCGCCAGGCACAGGGACATGGGGCCCGGTATTGCGAACCAATTCACGCTGCGAGGTCACACACTTCCAGTTTTTGGGCGATTCGAAAGCGGCCCTGAGTCCGTCCGCAACCTAATTTTCATAGCCGCATGTTGGTTTCAACGATGTCCCAAAATCACCAAATTCAAGTGTTGTTGGAGAACGACCGGCGATGGGTGACAGAGGTCACTCGCGACGATCCCGATTTTTTCGTACGAACGGTGTCTCAACAAGCGCCTAAATATCTCTGGATTGGCTACTCCGATAACCGCGTTACCCGCAATCAGATGGAACGGTGAACCTATGAAAGAACCCATCAATTTATTATCTAAGTTTGATCTATTCTCTGAACACTGGTCGCCCAAAGTCGTCGCCGAGATGAATGACTACCAATTCAAACTCGTCAAACTCAAAGGGTCGTTCATTCGGCACGACCATAAAGATACCGACGAAGTCTTTATCGTGATCGAGGGAAGCATGAGTATCGAACTCAGCGACACAACGGTTAATTTAAATCAGGGTGAAATGTTGGTAGTCCCACGAGGTGAATTACATCGCCCGTTTGCAGCAGAGGAATGTAAAGTCCTACTCGTCGAACCAAGAGGCGTAGTAAATACCGGGGATGTCGACAGCGAACAAACAGCGGTGAACGATGTCTGGATATAGTTATTCAAACTCATGGCATCGGCACGAACCAATTTCAAAAGCACATTCGAACAAATCTTTGGCGATCTCTTAGTAAGATATCGACATGGCAGATGATCTTTGGCGGCGATCAGCGACCACGCTCGCAGACTTAATCAGGACTAAGCAAACGTCTTGCCAGGAAGTTATGGAAAGCCATCTCGGCAGGATCGAAGCGGTGAATGGTAGGTTAAATGCTATCACCGTCGTTCTAGCCGACTCGGCGATGGTTGCCGCAGCGGAAGCGGATCGGCGTGAACCAACTGGACCCCTGCACGGGGTTCCGTTCACCATCAAAGAGAACATTGACTGTCTCGATTCGGCCACGACGAGAGGGGTACCCGCCCTCGCCGACTCGATGCCTTCTTTGGACGCTCCCGTGGTCGCTCGCATGAAAGCCGCCGGTGCGATTCCGCTTGGCCGAACCAACTTGCCGGAGCTGGGGATGAGAATCACCACCGACAATCCTCTGCACGGAAGAACGCTCAATCCTTGGAACGCGGATCGGACCCCGGGTGGTTCAAGCGGCGGTGAGGCTTCGGCCTTGGCTTCCGGCATGAGCCCTCTCGGGCTCGGTAACGATATCGGCGGCTCCGTTCGAAATCCCGCGTTTTGTTGTGGTGTGGCGTCCCTGAAACCATCAGCTGGCAGGATTCCACACGCATCATCGATCCCGCCAGAGGACTCTCGTCTGGCCGCCCAACTCTTACTGACTGAAGGACCCATAGCGCGCCATGTCAAAGACTTACGGCTCGCGTACGAGACGCTAAGCGGCCGAGATTCAAGAGATCCCCAGTCGACGGACGCGCCGCTGTATGGACCTGACGTCAAGAAAAGGGCGGCAATTGTCA
Source organism: Pseudomonadales bacterium (assembly GCA_022448085.1). Taxonomy (GTDB): domain Bacteria; phylum Pseudomonadota; class Gammaproteobacteria; order Pseudomonadales; family Azotimanducaceae; genus UBA11889. The sequence goes on from JAKUTH010000053.1 coordinate 6,448, forward strand.
CCGACATACCCGGCGTGGAGCTACCAGAATCGACTCGAGACGCGTTGCTTCAAGCGGCAACCGCGCTGGAGGAGATGGGATGGGAAACGGTCGAGATTCAACCCCCCGAACTCGCGCACGTCCACGAAGTATGGATGCACCACCTATCCGCCGACTTTAAACCGCTATTGGGGGATATGTCCGCGGTGATGACCGATGCACCGCTCGAATTCTTACGACTACTGTGCGAGCGGAACGATCCCGCCGCCGTCGGGCTGGCTAATATTCATGCCGAAAGAAACCGGCTTAGCAGGCTCTGGTCCGAATTCTTCACGGCTAATCCGATCATGGTGGGTCCTACTTGGACCGGCCCACAATTCGAGCACGACGCGGATATAAATGGCGTCGTCGGCTTGGAACTGGCTATCGATCTTTTACGTTTCATTTCACCTGCCAACGTGTTGGGTCTACCAAGCGCGGCTATACCGATAGGCGTCACGGACGGTCTTCCGACCGGGGTGCAAGTCTATGCCGATCGATGGCGAGATGACCTCGCACTGTCCGGTGCCGAAGCCATCGAAGCCGTTGTCGGACAAATCTGTCCAATCGATCCTAGGTTCTAAACAGGGTGCACGGCGCTGGTTAGCAATTTATCACTGCATCGCACTCGGCCAATTCCGACGCCAATAAATCTGAACGTTGGGTTTTGTATCGTGCCCTACTCCATTGCCATAGAAGCGAAGACATTGGCAATTTGATCTGGCCCGTAGCCAAGTACCGTCTCCAACACATGGACGTTGTGTTCGCCAAGCTCTGGACCGGCCCGGTGGAGGTCAGCTGGGGTCCGGGACAGTTTGAAGCGAGATCCCTCGACCACGAACTCTCCCAATGAAGCGTGATCGGCACGGACAAAGTGTTGCCGATGCGTAAGTTGAGGATCGGACCAACACTCAGGCGAATTTTGGACGACATGTGCCGCAACTCCGGCGTCGACGAGAGTCGCCTCGATTGATCGCTCGTCTTGTGTGACGGTCCATTCCCCAATACGCCGGTCAAGTTCATCCTGACGCAAACGCCGCGCGTCCACCGTTGCCAAAGACTCATCCTCGACCCAACCCAACACAGTTTGAAACGCGACCCATGCTCGATCCGATTGACAGGCAATCGCGATCCAACGATCGGCACCGCGGGCGGGATAAACGCCATGTGGGCATAAATCACGATCGCGATTCCCATCACGGTGCCACAGGTGATCATTCAACTGATAGTCGAGAATCGCAGGAACCAATAAGTGGAGGGCTGCCTCGGCTTGGGACAGATCAATGTGTTGGCCCCGTCCCGTACGTCGACGATGGTCCAAAGCTGCCAACAGCGACGCCAACATGAATCGAGGCGAGACGCCGTCCGTATAAGCGAGGAATGGACCCGCCGGCGATCGGTCCGACCATCCCGTCAGATCATAGAAACCAGTAATCGCCGCGGCCATATTTCCGTATCCCGGAACTTGCGCCCGCGGCCCCGTTTGTCCCATGAGGCAACTGGAGACCATGATGATGTCCGGGTTCACTTCGCGCAGCGCCTCATAATCAAGGTTCCAAGCTTTCATCGCTTTGGGAGAGAACGATTCGGTCACGACGTCTGCCCAGCGGACTAGGTCGAGAATCACCTCTCGCCCAGCGGGGTTCGAAGGATCAACGGTAATTCCAAGCTTCCCCGCGTTGAAATTCGCGAAGGGAACGCCCGACTCAAGACTCGGTTCACCGTTTTTGAACGTGGGTGAACCACGAGCCGGTTCAAGTTTCGTGCTCGACTCGACCTTGATTACGGTCGCGCCGTAATCGGCCAATACCCGCGTGAAGAACGGGCCGGCGATGACCCACATAAAATCTAGGACTTTAAGTCCAGTTAGCGGTGCATCAGTGTTCTGCCCAGACTCAGATGTCGGTTGGCGGCTATTCCGCTGTTTCACCTGCGCCGGTGACACGGGGGTCGTGGCGGCGCCCGGTAACTTGAGCGGGGTGTCTGAGAACTTGGCGAAAGCTCCCGGAACAAGGGCGTCCTGCCCGCTCACCTCAATCGAGTGCCAGAAATTCCGTGCCTTGAAGTGCGCTTCTTGCATCAGCCCGTCAACGTCAAAGGTTGGCGCAATATAGATGCCTCGTTGTAATCCTTCCTCAAAAAGCTCCGACTGGGTTCGCTCCATGGTGAACTGCTCAATCTTTTTACACAGGGCAAAGTACGGTTCCGGTGATTTTCCTTCGGTGTTCATCGCCGCGATCTCCAAACCCCAGTCCAACTCAACATCATCGGCAGTACACGCTCCGTTTTCGAAAAGCCAGTTAAGGAGACGCTTATTTGGCTCCGTGAACGCCGGGCCAAAAAGAAAAGTGATGGCGACATACCCGTCTTTGCAGGGCCAAGTAAGCCGAATCGGAAATAGGCCGGCCAGGCCGCCTGCGGCCCGATTGATAGTCATTCCACCGCCATTGGGCGTCGCGAGAATTGCTGACAAAGCGGCCTGCGCCGACGACTGCTGTGCCGACACGTCCACGTGCTGACCGACACCGCTCCGATGGCGTTCGTAAAGAGCGATTAGAGCAGCACCAGCCGCATCAGCGCCCGCATGGAAGAAGGCCTGGGGTACCGACGTGCGCACGGGCGCCCGGTCGGCATCGCCCGCCAGAATATGAGCGCCACTGGAAGCCCACACCGTCAAATCTGTCGCAGGCCATTCGGCTTTCGGACCACTTCCCCCAAATGCCGTAATCGCGACCACGATAACGCTCGGGTTTAGGTCGTTGAGAACCTCGTACGCTAACCCGTTCTCGGCCGCAACACGTTCGGTAAAGCCATGAACGACAAAGTCGGCTCCCTGCACCAGTCCGTGAAACGCCCCCTGGTCACGCCGAACGTCTAGATCAACGTGCGTTCGACCTCTCGCGTACGCTTCCCACCACAGACTGCGATTGGAACCAGCGAGTGTCGGATTTACAGGGCGGTTAGATGGTTCCTCCGGGGAGCGAATGGATATGACTTCCGCGCCTAGATGGGCAAGCAGATACCCGCAAAACATGTCTGCGCCAGCAGTCAGATCAAGTACTCGATACGGTGTCAACATAAGTTATTAATTCACTGTTATATAACAATTTATTAAGATTTAACTATTCTCAGTTGAATCGGTTTCGACAGAAGTCTAGACCGACAATCAGCATCCCTAAAATCATTACCGCAACGAGACCGTGTTTTAGCGACGTTGTCGCGCTCGCGAGAGCCACCTGTTCGCCCGATAGTTGCGGAAAGCTCAACAGCATATTCCAAATCTGAACGTTTTCCGCAATATCAATTAGCCCCGCAATAAATGGCGTTAACGCGAGGAACCGCAGGGAACGATCCCCGGCAAGACGCATCGTAAATCCCGCAGCAAGGCTGATATAGCAACACGGGAAGAGCACGTCCAAAGTTAGCGCGCTCCACGCATACAAGCTTCGCCCTTCGGGTCCGTAGTCGAGCATGCGCTCCTCGACCAGCGCCAGGTCATAGTTCGGGAGCACGTCAAGAATCGAAACGCCGAGCCGACGTTCCAACACGAAAAATCCCATCAGGCAAAGAAGCACCCCGATGAACGATAAAAGCAAACTCCCCGTGGTCGACAAGACGTCGAGCAGTCGGAACATCCGGCTAATTGGTCGGACCGACGGAATCAGGAACCTGATCCAACGCTTGGCCAGCGAAACCGAACTGATGTCGTAAAACCAAAAGACCATCGGTCAGCGCCCCGTGGTGCCATCGTTGTCGATGTCGAATGTCGCAGCGTCGGGGAGTTGCACCACCACCAGCATCAAAAGCCACAAGATGCTCCGCAAACTTCGAACCCTATATCGACCCATGTCAGGCGCAGTGCCCCAAGTTAAAAAGAATGTGCGTCAAGCGAGGAGCCATCGTCCTAGCCGGCCCCGTGTTGATCACATATTGAGTCGCATTTGTCCCAGGAAGTCGCGCTTGCCAAGCGGTACTCCTTGCATGCGGAGGATGTCGTAAGCCGTCGTCGCGTGGAAATAAAAATTAGGTAGCGAAAATGACATTAAAAAGTCTTCCGCGATGAACGGCATACTTTGTCCGCCGATCTTGAACTCCACGGCACTTCCTTCCAGTGCATTCACAACATCCGGTGTATACGCTTGAATCTTTTCATGTGCGTCGTCGGCCATCGCCTGCAACGCTTCGTAGTCAAGGTCCGACGCCATGGACGGGGGGCCGAAGACACCCGCTTGCACGCCTTCAATGGCACCCAACGAGTGATGCGCAACAGAGACGATCTGAAATCGAAACGGGAGCATATCGTGGTACAGGCGCTGTTCAACGACAGCGTCGAGATCAATACCATTCGCATTGCAGTGCTCTTTTCCTTTTTCAAGGAACTTAGTGACCGCCCCAAGAATCTGCGTGTACGTTTTTATACTTACGTCGTAAAGCGTAGTAGCGATTGGTTTTCTCCCATCGGGTTTTAATTGCGCACCACTTTAACCGACCTTGGCCTTGGTTTTCTCGCCGAAATACTGAGAGCTCAGAGGGCACCGGTTCCTACGATCAAAATCAAATCGAAGATCCGATCTGAGGTGACCGAGGACTAACTCCCTTGGACATTCAACGCTCGGCTTAGTCGAGAAACAAACGACGTCAGAGTCGACGCGCCCTATTGACCGCCACCTCCACTGCCTGGATATCCGCCTCCCTGCGACTGGGAACCGCTCGAACCGCCACCGCCAATTTGCGGAATCGCTTCGTCTGAATTAATTGCTTCGCTGAAATCCTGGTAAAAGGACTCATCCATAAACCGACATGTCAGTTTTTCAAAGTGGGTACCCGCTTTTCGCGACATGTCACAAACGACTCGATTTTCGCGATCGCCAAACGCTTCTCGGTATTCTTCAATAACCTCTTCGAGGTACGGCAAGTACTCGGGAGGAATCTTGGCCCATTGCTGGCGGAAGTAATTCCTAATTTCGGGTAGCGTGTCGGGTGTCGAACTGAGCGCAAGCCAGGCAATGGCTGCCTCGCCATCGCGTTCAGTTCCAAGGCCTTGCTGAAAAAGAAAGCCAACTCGGGCTTGCGCAAGTTTAAATCCGCGCTTTGCGGCGACTAGTAGATATGGGAACGCTTCTGCGAATTTCCCCTGCCGGTAGAGAAGTGAGCCTTTGCTCCGTGCCTTATACGTCTCTAAGAGATATTCAAACTGTGGGACATGCCCCCTTTTCGGCTTCGGCGCGGTCACGATCATTTCCTCATCCACGACTACGGAAGACGCGGCGGATTCCTGTGCCTGCTTGCGCGCTTTTCGAATGTTCGGAAACAGCTCGCTTTCCGCCGACCACGACGCCCACGCCAAACCTAACGCAACGATAACGACTAGCGTTCTTATTCCGTATCGCATCTCACTCTTCCCATTTCAGGCAGGCATCCACGATCGACGGGTCACCGTATGCCAAAACCACGTCCTGCATGCACACCCATATTATCGATCTGGACGCCGATGTCACATTGCGCTACATCGAAGTGCGGGTTGGGGTCAGACGCTACGCGGGTGTGTACAAGCCGAATTCGCTCGTCCGCGGTGCGATATAATTGTTTCTTTCTGATCGGGGTTAACGATGTCCAGACACGCCGCCTTAGATACATTCGGGCGATCCGGAAACCCACTCATCCGGTCCAATGCATTCGATTCGACGGCAGCCTTCGGTGACGAAAAAATGACGCTCCAAGGAGCGGTCAACAAGACCAGCATGCTCCTCGCGATGACGGTGTTAACCGCGGGTTTGAGCTGGAACATCCAAACCCCAGTCATGGGCTTGATCTCGATGCTCGGTATCGGGGCCGCCCTTATTGCCGCGATTTCAACGTTTGGGTTCTATTTCTTCTTCGTCGGATGGATCCTGAAACCAAGACCCCATCTCGCCCCCAAAACAGCACCCATCTACGCCCTCGGCATGGGGTTTGCGGTTGGATTGATTTCGCAAACGTTCGAGGCACAATTCCCAGGAATCGTGCTCGAGGCTGTTTCGCTCACATTCTTCGTCGCGGCGTCGATGCTACTAGCCTATAAAACCGGCATCATCAAACCCGATCGAAATTTCCTGTTGATGCTGTTTGCAGCCACGATGGGCGTTGTTCTCACCTATCTTGCCAACCTCATCTATACGTTGGTGACCGGCAACGTATTTTTTGTCCTTACCGACAACGGTTGGATGGGTATTGGATTCAGTCTCCTGGTCGTTGCCATCGCCGCGCTGAACCTTGTCCTCGACTTCGACATCATCGAACAAGGAGCGGAACGAGGTGCACCCAAGTACATTGAATGGTTCGGAGCAATGGCACTGGTGATGACCCTCATATGGCTCTACCTCGAAATTCTCCGGCTCCTCGCTAAACTTCGTTCGCGCTAGCCGTGTCAGCGTCCACCATTTTAGTCGGTGTTCTCGGAGCTGCGTCCGCATTTATGTTCTTCTATCTGCTTCGTTTTAAGGCTTCCGCGAAACAAACCAATCGTGACGATCGAATTAACTGGTACGGCGCCGAATCGAAAGTTCACGACCCAAAGGTACCGGTCGATCAAAGCAGAGATGTCGACAAGCCAGTACCCGAAATACACGAGCCCGAAGATCGCGCACCGGATCGAAGCGCACGTCCGCAGGCGATACCTTCGATCGCCCCGGTTCAAGCATCGTCGCCACGGATGAATAAATGGCTGATCGCCGCAGCCGTCGTCCTCATTGTGGTATTGCTACTCAGCTTTTATGAAAGTACGAACGCGTAAGACGCAACTGTTTTTTAGCAGGTTACGATCCTGAATACGGATACGATTCAATCGTTGCGCCTGATTAACGACGGGTATTGCGTCTTTGAAGACATACTTACTCGTCCTTTCCTGTCACGACTGTGCGACGTCGTCGCACGCCTTCAACAAAGCGATTCCAGCGGACCGAGCGCCGCTCATCGGGCCCAAGGCGAAATGCGTAGTGCCATGGCTGACCCCTTATTTGCCGACTTAATTTCATGGTCACCTGCGCTCGATCGGCTTTCCTCCATGGGGTTTCAGAACCCTACGTATACCGATGGCTATATCATCAGCAAGCCGCCCAAAAGTCCCCAATTGTTCTGGCACTACGACTGGTTCGCGTGGCAGGATCCTGGAGCCTACGACGCAGCGCCACAACAAGTTTTCTTGATGTATTACCTCACGGATACGTCTGTCACCAACGGGTGTCTACGTGTCATTCCCGGTTCGCATCAGCACCACAACGTGCTGCACGAACACATCGGTAATCCACATTCGGGCATGCTTTCTCGCGCCGAAGATCTCGACCAACTCGCTTTTTCAATGAGGCCGGATGAGGTGGATGTTCCCGTCAGAGCGGGTGATCTCGTGATCGGAGACTCGCGTTTGCTACATGCCGCGCACGCCAACAAGTCATCTGAATGGAGAACGGTCATCACGTTATGGTTTCAGCCAAACTACGCCTCGCTATCCGACCGAGTCAAAGCTCAAATGGTGCAGAAAATCCAGACAATACCCACCGACTGGCCCATCGAAGCAACTACGCTAGTTAAGGCCCTACACCCAACCTACAAAGGCAACGCAAAACCCTATGTCCGAGATCTCTATCGAAAGAACCCCGCGACAAATTGATTCAACAGGAAAGCGACCTGCTAGAAGTCCGTATCTAGATGAGCCACCGCGTATCGTGCGCATACAGGCGAGGTAACGTGCAGGAGGAGACAACGATAGAACCCAACCCTGTCTGTCCGAATTGCTCCGCTGAGAAAGTCGGACCCTATTGCACGCAATGTGGCCAAGACGCCCGCGATTACCGTCGAGCATTTCCAACTATTTTGTCCAACGTGCTCGAAGAGAGTTTTCATTTCGACGGGCGATTCGTGAATACGCTCAAATTGTTGATCCTAAAACCCGGAGAGCTATCCCGGGAATTCAGCTTGAATCGTCGCGCACGGTATGTTCCCGCCGTGCGGCTGTACTTATTCACCAGCCTGCTTTTTTTCTTTGTCTTCGCCTTCAGCGCCGGGCCGCGTTCGGAAACGGCAAGGGTCGTCGACGTTGATCTGAGCAACGTGACGACTCAAACCGACACCCGCCCGCTCAATCTCTATCTAGATGCCGAGTACCGAGCCAAGGTTGCCTTGATTGAGGCACGGAAAGGCGGTGTCGGCCGACTCATTCTTTTGCAGTGGGCCGCTCTCATTAAATCCGATGACGAATTGAAAGACTCGGGCCTCACGGGCGTTCTATTGCCTTTGGTTATCGATGCCTTGGTCTCGCCGAAAAGAACATTTGAAGTATTACTCGACAACGTCGCTATCGCGATTTTCGTGTTCCTCCCGGTATACGCGTTGGTTCTTAAGCTTTTCTACCTCGGTGTCGGCCGTCGCTATTACATCGAACATTTGGTTTTCTCAATGCACTTACATAGCGTCGGTTTCATTGTCTTCACCGCACTATCCTGTCTCGCGCTCATTAACACACAGGGAGACAGTCCAGATGCCGTTTCGCTTTGGTTACCCACCGGGTTAGTCCTTGCGTATTTTGTATACCACTACCTGGCGCTGATACGATATTACCGCCAGTCGTGGTTGAAAACGTCCATCAAGTTCGCAGCACTGACCGCGGTCTACGGCATTCTGCTCGGTGTCACGATGTTTTCCACCGCTGCCTTTACGCTAACCACCCTTTAGACAATTTTCGGATAGCACAAGTTAGTTCACGCGACTAACTCAAGATGTCCGTACCAAGCCGATCGTATGCCTCGTTGCTCGCGACCAAGTGTTGGACCGACCCGTGTACATCGCGAAAACAGCGCTCAAGAACGCTCCCTTCGAATATCGCCGACGCACCCATGAAATGAAATAGGTGCGACACCACCTCCGCACAAAGCTCGCTTCCGTACGCCACACAAGCCATCATCTTGCCGATACCTTGACTATCGATGGCACCCATTGACTGGCATTGGTTCCACGCTTTCGCCATGGTATCGATGCCTAACGCACGTACCGACGCAATTTGCATTCGCGCTTTACCGATCTCGTATTCGAATGCGCCTCTTCGCGCCAGCAACGAACCGAATCCACGTGATTTCGATCGCGCGTAGTGGATTGCCTCGTCGAAGAAACGTTCCGTGACACCGAGCGTAAAGCCTAAATTCTCTCCAGCAACGTACGCTGGATAAGGAATCGAATATTCGGGTCCTCCACGTTTAGGATCGCTCCGGGGTTCAATGATGCGATGAAAAGGAACGAATACGTCATCACACTCAATATCCAGACTTCCGGTACCTTTCAGCGCCATGACATTCCATTCACCCGTGACGTCGAACTCGGATCGCGGAACCACGACCGAACAAATACCGCCACCTCCATCTATTTCTATCGTCGTTAACATGGCCCACTCGGCGTGGGTACAACCGCTCGCATATTTCCATTTTCCGCTGACCACGACGCCTTCATCGGTCGTTTTATATTGTCCGGTCGGTGCAGCAACACCGGCAAAAAAAGGAACAGCATCGTCGCTAAAGACTTCCACAAAACCCTTCGCAGGTAATTTCGCTGCAGCAATACTCGCTGCTCCCGCGTGATTAAACCCTGTCCAACCGGCCGTCGCATTCGCGTACGAAAGTGCTGCGAAAAATTCCACCTGTTCGGATAGGGTCAAATTGTCGCCACCTGCCTCGGCCGGAGCCTTGACCATGGGCACCTTAATCGTCCGCATGATGTTAACCAACGATTCCGGAGCGCAACCCAGTC
>JAKUTH010000054.1 GCA_022448085.1 Pseudomonadales bacterium
AACATGGTGGGCCAAAGTGATTCCCGTCGGACTGAAGGCTTGATCGCGATAAAACAGACATTCGTGTCGGGTAAGGAGCGCTCCACGTAGTTGATGAAGTCATCGTAGTCTTCGATCACCTCGTTGGCAGTTAGGCCGGAAGCAATGTCATTGTCGCCTTCGTAGACCACGATGATCTTTGGCTTGTACTTATGAACGATGCGATTCCGGTAGTAGTTCAGGTGGTTCATCTGGGAACCCCCGAACCCGCGATTGATGACCGGAATTGGCGCAAAGTCTTCCGCTAAAGAACGCCAAAAAACGATGCTTGAACTCCCAACAAAGAGGACCGCACCTTTCGGTGGTGGAGATTCGGCATCCTTCGTTTCGAAGGCTTTTATACTCTTTTCCCAATACTCGGCGCCGCTCATGTCACGTATGGTCGCATAGACCCAACCTCCGCCGATCACGACCATCGCGGCCAAGGTCAACAGAATCGAGGCTAGTATTTTTCGAGTCATCGAGGCTTCGGTGAATTAACGTCTTGAGGACTGGTTAGGTGAACCATCGCTGCTGTTGACCACATCTCTTTGAGTTGTAGTTAGGTTCAAGCTTAGGTGGTTGTTTGTAATTCCACGAATCGCCGGTAGTGACCATCCGTCTTTGACAACAATTCGGCGGGTGGACCTTGTTCGAGTATGCGTCCTTCGTCGAGAAAAACGATGTGATCCGACTGAGCGATGGTGGAGAGACGATGGGCGATAATAATCACAAGGCGGTTTTTTGCAGCTTCGTGTAGCGCGCGGACGAGATACTGTTCGGTTTCGGGATCGAGGGCAGACGTGGGCTCATCGAGAATTAAGATTCTAGAGTCTCTCAGCAATCCGCGAGCGATTGAAATACGCTGCTTTTGACCAACTGAAAGTTTGCTACTCGTTACGCTACCAAGCCGGGTTTGATATCCATCTGGAAGGGATTGGATGAAGTTATGGATACCGGCGGTCGTTGCCGCGGCCTGAACTTCTTCCAGTGTGGCGTCCGGTTTTCCGTAGCGGATATTGTCCAGAATCGAGTCAGAAAAAAGTTGGGTTTCTTGGAAAACGTACGTGATCTGACTACGCAGACTTTGTAACGTCATCTGGTTGACCGCGTGGCCGTCAATGCGTACTTCTCCTTCACTGGCCACATGAAAGCGGGGGATGAGGTAGGCAAGGCTCGTTTTCCCCGCTCCCGTTGGACCTACAAGCGCGACGATTTGTCCGATTCTTGCGTCAAGCGACACGTCTTCGAGTGCTCGACGGCCATCCGGATAAACGAGACCGGCGTGTTTAATCGAGACGCCGTTTTCGATTGTGGGTAAATCGATTGAACCGAGATCGTCTTCCGCTGGGAGGTCCATCATAGCGAATACACGCCGCATTCCTGCGACGTTATCTTGTAAACGAACCCAGAGGATTGAGAGCGACATCATGGGTCCTCTGAGATAACCGAAATAGACGAGCAGCGCCGCGAGATCGCCCGGTGTCATGTCGCCGTCAATCACCTTGGTCAGAATGAAGGCTAGGAATAACCAGTAAACCGCATTGGAGACGAAACTCCCGAAACTGCTGATGAACATCCACAACAAGCTGACGGCTCGATGGCGTTTAAACGACTCGCCGCTATCGCCCGCAAAGTGTTCTTTTTCATTGGCATTGCCGCCTAGACTTTGGACAGCCAGGACATTGTCCATCCCTTCTTCAATCGTGCTGGTCGTGATTGCCCCTGCTGCTCTCGCGGCCTGGCCGCGACGCCGAACAGGTCGGGAAAAGAGACTCGATAGGGTCACCCAAACGGGGAAGACGGCGAGTGTCATCCAAAAAATTTCACTGTTGTTGGGGTACGCGTTCAGAACGGTTATGACCGCCTGCAAATAGAGGACGGTTGACATAATGGGGGTGTGGGTCAGCTCGTAGAAAATTTCGTTGATCTGCGGAGCGTCGTACATGACTCGATAAATCGAGTCGCCGATCCGCTGGTCTTCGAGCTGCGTCATTGACAGGGCACCGATTCGACTGAATAGCTGGGACCGGAGCGTATGGTTTAGCGATTGCAGCAATCGGATATCGAGTTTGAATTCCGTATACCCGTAGATTCCTCCAGCCGTGCTATAGCCGCCGTGTATCTTATTTTCGACTTGAGTGGCGTAATCGTGACCCTGTGCTAAGCCCGCCTCCGTCTCGTCTTCGTAACCCGTTGTGTAGGAGCCGATTAGAACGACGAGCGTGATACCGATGGCAGCTAGCCAAAATATGATTTCTAACGTGGAGCTGCCGTGAAGCGCGTTAATCAGAGGCCACACATAGGTTGGGTAATCCGTCGCCTCTTCAATCGGAATGCCAAGAATGACGTGGTCCGTTAGTATTTTTACGGGCCAAGGGATGAGCGCGAGCGGTAGGGCATAGGAACCCAACTTGAGAACGAACTTACCGATGTATCGCCACGTGAAAAAACGAATGTATTCGAAACTTCGAGCGATGATTTGGGCCGCTTCGCGATAATCAATATCGGTGCGGACATCTATTCCGCTCGAGCGTGCGTCTAGTCCGGTGTCCGGCAAACGACTTGGTTCTGTTTCGGCCATCCCGTTAACTCGGACTCTGTATGTTTTGAAGAGACGATTCTGTTTCCACGAATCCGCGATAGCGGCCATTTTCGATCTGCATCAGTGCTTCGTGGGATCCGCTTTCAAGGATTCGACCGCTATCGAGATACAGAATGTTCTCCGCACGACGAATCGTGGAGATGCGATGCGTAATGACGAAGATCGCGCGACCTTGGGAAGATCCCCACTCGGAAAGATTCCCCATAACGCGGTGTTCGGTGGCTGCATCGAGTGCCGCAGTGGGCTCGTCTAGAACCAGAATCGGTGTATCCCGGACGACGGCCCTGGCTATCGAGAGACGTTGCCGTTGTCCTGTGGATAGCTTGCCTCCGCGGTCTGACAGAACGGTATCCAGGCCGTGTGGAAGGCCGCTCACGTAGTCGCTCATATCCGCGATTCGAACAGCTTCAGACACTTGGGCATCGCTGGCTTCCGGCGCGACGTACCGAATGTTTTCCCGCACGGACATCCCGAACAGTACGTTCTCTTGTAGCGCAATCGCGATGTGACGGCGTAAGGACTCAATCTGGTAGTTTCGCAAGTCGATCCCGTCAATCGAAATAGAGCCGGCGGCCGGGTCGAACAGACGCAAAAGCAGTGCCATTAGCGTACTTTTCCCGGAACCGGTTGGGCCGATGAGGGCCGATATGGAACCGGGAGTCGCCGAAAACGTGACGTCTTCGAGTACAGGGCGTTTCGCTTCGTACGAGAAACTGACGTTCTCAAACCGAATTTCCCGTCGAAAGCCGGTCATCGGTATTGCGTCGTCTCGGTTCGTTATTTCCGGGTCGATGTCGAGAATGTCGAACACACGGCGCAGTCCCATCGCCATATCCTGTGCCGTCATCCAATTACGCAGCAGCGACCTCAGGTCATTGGCGGATTCCCGAAAATTGTTCCTGGTCCATGTGAACGACGCCAGATTCCACACAAGCCAGCTCAGCCCTACGACCGCGATGAGGTCCGTGGCATACGTGGATTCAGATTGACTTGCCCACCACGCCATTAGAAATTCGCCGCTGATCATGAATGAGGCTGCAATGGTGAACATCACAATGGTGACGAATGCGATCAGTTTTCTAACGCGGTACGCCGCGTTGAACGCGATCACCGAATCGTTTTCTAACCGCTGTTGTGCCCGCCGAGTGGTGTTGAACGCTTTAATTAGTTTGATCGAACCGAACGTTTCCTGGATCGTCGAGGTGACGTCGGACGTGGCGGCGCGGTATACGAGAGAGAAGGTTCTTACGCGTGGCATAGCCCAGTGGGCCCAAAGTAGGGCAGGCACGACGAGTGTTCCTGCCATGAGTGCGATCCAAGGACTGAGTAAGCTAACCAGTGCAACGCACGTGTAATAACTCATCATGACTTGCGTCAAGCTGATTAACTGTCCGACGACGCTGGTCACCATCGAACTGTCTTGGTATATCCGATAAATCGAGTCGCCTGTGCGGTGATCGCTGTGATAGCTGAGCGAGAGTTGGTGCCATCTCTGAAGTAATGCAACGCGTAGATCCTGATTGATGCGTTGCATGATCCACATGTTGTAGTACGGATTAATTATTTGGAGCGGCCACTGGATCAAGAACGCGCCAATGATGATGTAAAAATAAGTCCACTTGAGCTCGTGTCGTTGTTCAATCGACAGTTCGTTGAGGTTTCCCTGTGCCCATTCAGGGACTCCTATAAGGCTGGAAACCCAGGGAGAAAGCGGTTCGCCCTGAAGCAAGCTTTGGTTGAGCATGTCAATCGTAATAAGGCCGAGCGCGAATCCGATGCCGCGCTGCATGAAGTTGATCGCGTAAAAGTAAACCAGGTGCGCGTGCAATCTAACGCGGAATTCGAGAGCACCGTTACCGGCGCGATATTGCACCATCCAGCCGAAAACGCATGCGACGGTGACGGCTGCTGCGTAGATGCCGTCGCGCCAACCGTCGATGACGAAATTGGCGACAACGTTCACGCCGATACCGGACAAAAGCAGGCCAATGGTTCCCCAAAATTTAAACCTACCCGCCGCAAATGCCATCACGCTCATGGAAAAGGCCATTGTGATGGCTGGGACGTAGAGCAAGTTGTAGGGCCATTGCATCGATTGCGGCACGAAGTTCAACCAAGGTCCGGCGAGAGCTATCGCGAAGACTAGAAACGGGGCGTACTTGAATTGGTAACCGCTGCCAGCGATGTTGTCGGCGACCTGATCTTGGAGTCCATCGCCCGGTATCCACCAACGGCCAAGCAATTGCGGGCGGATATAGGGCCACGATCTCAACAATAGACGAGCAACGTCGCGGAAACCGCTGTCATCGTCTTTGACGGACATATCTTGCTCGACCGGTACAGGTCCGTCGCCGAACATCGGCAGTGCTCGGGATCTAGTCCGGTTCGCTGAAATGTCTGCTGGGTTCATCACACTCGGGAACCTCTGTTCGTACCGGAGTGTGCCCGATTAGCGGTCGGTGCGCTTTAGGATTCGGACGCTGCGGAAGTTTGCAGTTCGACGAATCGTCGGTAGTGTCCGTCGCTGTTTGCCATGAGTTCTTGAGGGCTACCTTGCTCAAGGACTCGGCCTTCGTCTAGGAAGACAATGTGATCGGACTGAGCGATCGTCGACAGTCGATGCGCAATGATAATGACGAGCCTGTCTTTCGCTGCTTCGTGTAGTGCTTGGACGAGATATTGTTCGGTCTCAGGATCGAGCGCTGACGTCGGTTCGTCGAGAATGAGAATCTTGGAATCTCGCAATAGACCACGCGCAATGGAGATGCGTTGTTTCTGTCCGACCGAAAGTCTGCTTATCGCCGCAGTACCTAACTTGGTTTGGTATCCGTCCGGAAGCGATACGATAAAGTCGTGTATCCCAGCGACCCGAGCGACCCTTTCAACCTCGTCCGCGTTTGTTTCGGGTTTGTTGTACGCGATGTTTTCGAAAATGGTTGTCGAGAACAACTGAGTTTCCTGAAATACGTACGTGACCTGCTCACGAAGGCTCGTCATTGTGAGATTCTTGACGTTATACCCATCGACCAATACTTCACCTTCGGTGGCAACGTGGTAGCGGGGTATCAGGTAGGCGAGGCTCGTTTTACCGGCGCCCGTGGGTCCGACGAAAGCAACGATCTGGCCAATTTTTCCCTCCAGCGAGACGTTGTCGAGCGCTCGTCGGCCGTCAGGATAAACGAGGCCTGCCCCGCGTATTTCGATACCCCTTTCGATGGGTGGTAGGGTGCGGTCTCCCATCTCTTCTTCCTGGGGGAGGTCCATTAGAGCGAACACACGTCGCATCCCGGGTGCATAACGTTGTAGATGAATCCATAACGTGGAAAAGCTGACGGCCGGACCCCTCATCCAACCGAAATAGAAGAATAGTGCGCCGTAGTCGCCCGGGGTTAATACCCCGTCGATGATTGGCCCGATGATGACTAGAAATACGATCGTATTCATCAGTGCGTGAGCGAGGCCCTGCGCGTTTCCCAGCAAAATGTCGACGAACACCGTAAATCGAAAGCGTTTGAACGATTCACTGCTCTCGCTTCCGAAACGCTGTTTTTCTTTCTGATTACCGCCAAGACTCTGAACCGCAAGTACGTTGTCCATGCCTTCTTCGATGGTGCTGGTCGTGGATGCACCCGCTATCCGGCTACGCTCTTGGACACGCCTCATGGCCGATGAAAAAGGACCGGTGATCAAGATGAACATAGGGAATATAGCGGCTGCAGCCCAGACCACAGCAGGGACGTGTGGATACGCGCTCCACATGTTGTACATCGCCGCGCTAAAGACTGCGGTAGATAGAGTTGGTCGGTTGATCACCTCATAAAAGATCTGATTAATCGAGGGCGCGTCGTACATGACTCGATAGATAGTGTCTCCTATCCTTTGGTCGTCGAGTGTTGTGATAGGTAACGCTTTAATTCGTTCGAACAGCTTGGCGCGAATCAGGTGGTTAACGGACTGCGTCAACCTGGAGTTCATCTTGTATTCGTAATAACCAACGATGCCGCCGGAGAAACTATGACCGCCGTGCGTCAAGTTTTCTTGCTGGGTGGCCGTATCCATTCCTTCTTCCATACCAGCTTCCGTTGTATCGTTTTGGGCATCGGAGTACGCCCCAAAAACGACGACTAAAAGAACCGAAATACCAGTGAGCCATGCCATGATTTCGAATGCTGACATTCCTTGAAAAACGGCCAACAGGGGATGTAGCCATGCGGGATAACCAAGGTAACCAGTGCTCGGATCGCCAATGATTTCTCGACCGAGCACTACGTGATCGATGACGATTTTCGATCCCCAAGGGAGGACAAAAACAGGGAACATCAGGGAAAGTAGCGTTAACGTCCATTTAATCGCAAACCGGATTTTGAAGAAGCGAACGTAAAACCATCCCCGCCCGAGCACCTGCATGGTCTCGAGAAAACCCATCCTTGTGTACGAGGCAAAGATGTCCTCTTGGTTACTGGGATCGTGTTCTAGGGTTGATGGTTCGGTCACTGTTACGCCGCTCCGATTCGCGACAGATTGGTTTCTGCCTCAACAAATGCCCGGTAACGTCCGCCTTCGCGTTGCATCAATTCCTGGTGATTGCCGCTTTCGATGATCCGTCCCTCGTCGAGATAAAGAATATTGTCGGCTCGTCTTATGGTTGAAATCCGATGGGTGATGAGGAAAATCGCGCGGTCTCGCCCCCATTCCGACAAATTTGCCATGACGCGTTGTTCGGTTGCGGCATCTAAAGATGCCGTTGGTTCGTCAAGTATTAATATGGGGGCATCGCGAACGACGGCGCGCGCAATCGAGAGTCGTTGGCGCTGACCGGTCGACAATTTACCGCCGCGGTCACCAAGGACCGTATCGAGTCCGTTTGGTAGACCGTTTACGTAGTCATCCATACACGCTATTTGCACCGCACGGTTTATCTGAGCATCGTCAGCTTGGGGTGCAACGTATCGAATGTTGTCGCGAACACTCATTGCAAAGAGAACGTTTTCCTGTAACGCGATTGCGACATTCGCTCTGAGAGACGTAATTTGATATCGATTTAATGGACGATCATCAATCGAGATGGTGCCGGAAGACGGGTCGTAAAGCCGGAGAAGCAGCGACATCACCGTACTTTTGCCGGAACCCGTGGGTCCGATTATTGCTGTTACGGAGCCGGGTTTGGCGACAAAACTCACGTCTTCGAGTACTGGACGATCCTCTTCGTACCGGAAGCTCACCTCCTGAAAACGAATTTCTCTATTAATGCTAGTGAAGGCTACGGCGTCGGGATCGTCTTCGATATCGGGTTCGATATCCAGAATATCGAACACACGACTAAGACCCATCGCCATGTCTTGGGCAGAAAGCCAGTTGCGCATGAAGGCGCGGACATTACCCACGGTTTCAAAGAATTTGCCGCGAGCAAAATTAAAGGCCGTCAAATTCCAAATGGTGAAACTGAATGCCATCGCCGCGATTAGTTCTTTGGCGAAGACCTCGTTTCCCAGATTCGTGCTGATGGCGATAAAAAACTCGCCACCTAAAAGAAACGCCGACGCAATCGTGAACATCAGGATGGTGACTAGCGCAATCAGCCGTCGGACCTGAAACGCCGCATTCATCGCGATTACGGAATCGGACTCCATCTCCGTTTGAGTTTTCTCTTCGGCGTTATGTGCCTTGATGAGTTTGATCGATGCAAAAGCCTCCTGAATACGCGACGTGACGTCCGAGGTAGCAGCCCGATAGACTAGGCTTCGTGTGCGCATACGGGGCATTCCCCATCGAGACAAGAGGATGGCTGGAATGAGTAGAGAGAACGCGATGGTTCCCATGACGGGGCTTAAAAAAGAGAGCAAGAAAAGCGCATAGACCCAATACCAGCAGATCAATATCAGTCCGACGAGTCGGCCGATAACGGTGGTGACCTGGGCGCTGTCAGCATAGATTCGATAGATCGAATCACCTGTACGATGGCCGCTGTGGTAGTTCAACGAGAGTTGATGCCACCGTTCGACCAGGGCTAGGCGTAGATCTTGATTAATTCGCTGCATGATCCAGACGGTGTAGTAGGGCACGACCATGCCTATCGGAAGATTTATTGCCCAAATGAGCAGGTTAAGTTTCACCCACTGCCACTTCAGATCGTGTTGTTGTTCGCCGCTCAACGTGTCGGTTACTTCACAGCTTGTATCGGGAGCCGCGAAGAACCAAGAATTAGCGACTTCGGGCTGTACACAATTGTTTAGCAAGAGCGAGTTGCCGAGGAGATCGGCGATGATTAATCCAAGTGGTAGCGATACGAATCCTTGGATTCCCGCCAAGATATATAGGTAAGTGAGGTGCGAGTTAAAACGGATTCGCGTTTGTATACGGCCCGAGTGGACCCGAAACTGAACCATCCAAGCCATGCCGCACGTGACGGTAATCAGCGTGCCGTATACGACGGGAAGCGCGCCATCCAATACAAGAATGCAGAGCAGCATGCTGAAAAATGCACAAAGCGCTAGAACGATAGCGATAAGGGCTTCTGTCCTTCCGGTAAAGATACGTGAGGCGAGGAGCCAAATTCCGATCACGGCGCCGGCGACTGTTATGTAGATCAGCCCGTCAGGGTAAATGAGCGTTGAATCGACCCAGCCGAGCAAGGGACCTGCAATCGCAATGGCGGTAACTAAAAAAGGTGCGTATAGAAGGCTATAACCTTCGCCAGTGACGTTGTCGGCCACCGCGTCGCTGGTTCCGTTGCCTACAGTGTGCCATTGGCCGAGGAGTTGTGGTCGAACGAAGGGCCAGGCACGGAACAGAAGCAGTACGACAGCACGAAATCCATAAGTATCTTGTTCGACGCTTCGATCGCGGTCCTGGGGAATGTGGCCGTCTCCCTGGAACGGCAATGCACGTGCACGGACAAAATCCTTTGGATCGAGTTCCGAATTCGGAGTCCTATCACTGAACCGCCACATGATGATGGGGATCAGGAAGGCGATTACCGTTGATCCGAGAGCGACAAGTAAAAAAGCGTTCACGTTCGGTATGAATTAGGGGACTTCAAACTCGCTGATAGTCGCGGGCCTTACGTCGGCCAGGTACGGCGAATTACGTGCCCAATTATTCCCCCCATACAAACTTCGTGTTTGGGAAGCATAAGGTAACTGCAAGCGGTGGGCGACCGGCTCTAGAAGTTCCGGAATAGGCGGAAATGCAGCGATAGTTTTTCGGCAATACGGATCCCGAAAGACTGACGACCAAGTGCTCGGGCTATTCTTCCGACGTGGTTTGGAGCTCGACAAACCTACGGTAGGCCCCGTCCGGGTTTGCCATGAGTTCCTGGGGACTCCCTTGTTCCCGGACTTCACCGTCTTCCAGGAACACGATGTGATCTGCCTGGGCGATGGTTGATAGTCGATGGGCAATGATGATCACAAGACGACTCTTGGCAGCTTCGTGCAACGCCTGCACCAAATATTCTTCGGTCTCGGGATCGAGTGCCGAGGTCGGCTCGTCGAGGATGAGGATGCGTGAATCTCGGAGTAACCCCCGCGCGATGGCAATGCGTTGTTTTTGGCCTACTGAGATCTTGCTGCTCGTGGTACCCAGTTTCGTTTCGTAACCGTCGGGTAGCGAAACGATGAAATCGTGAATACCGGCGGTTCGAGCGACACTTTCTACCTGATCCGTCGTCGCATCTGGATTCCCAAAGCGTATGTTGTCGACAATCGAATCCGCGAGGAGCTGGGTTTCTTGAAAGACGTAGGTGACTTGGCTACGCAGGCTTTCCATGCTGACGTCTCTGACGTCAACCCCATCAATCTGGACCTGTCCTTCCGTGGCGGTATGGAAGCGTGGTACCAGGTACGCAAGGCTGGTCTTGCCGGCGCCGGTTGGCCCAACGAGGGCGACAATCTGGCCGACGTTACCGTCCAAGCTAACGTTTCGGAGCGCACGCCGTCCGTCGGGATAGACAAAACCAGCGCCACGAATTGATATGCCACCCTCGATTCGAGGGAGTTCCCGATCGCCCTGATCCTGCTCCACGGGAAGGTCCATCATCGCGAACACGCGACGTACACCCGTGATGTGCTGTTGCATGTCGATCCAAACCCGTGAGATGAAGTAAGCTGGGCCTGCAAGGAACGCAAAGTAAAAGAAAACGACGCCGTAGTCGCCGATGCTTAGCTCTCCTTCAACGACTTTGGTTGCCACAAAAACGATGGCGGCGACTCGAAGAAACTGGTACGCGAATTCTGTCAGGTTGCCGTAGTACAAATTCGCCCAGACGATGCGTCGATAGTTTTTGAACGACGCGTTGCTCTCGATGGCAAACTTTTCTTTTTCTCTCTCGTTTCCACCGAGACTTTGAACGGCAAGAACGTTATCCATGCCTTCCTCGATGGTGCTGGTTACGACCGTTCCTGCCGCTCTACTCGCTTGCCCGCGCCGACGAAACGTGCGTGAAAACGGAACGGATATCAGGAAGTAGGTGGGAACGATGAGGATGGCTATCAAGGCGACTTCCGGAGACGTTGGATACGCACTCAATAGCGCGAATGCTGCCATGATGAATGTCACGATCGACATGCCCGTGCGGAAGATCACGTCGTAGAACACGTAGGTGAAGGATGGTGTGTCGTACATGACGCGATACACGGCATCCCCGATTCTTTGCTCCTC
Organism: Pseudomonadales bacterium; assembly: GCA_022448085.1. Classification (GTDB taxonomy): domain Bacteria; phylum Pseudomonadota; class Gammaproteobacteria; order Pseudomonadales; family Azotimanducaceae; genus UBA11889. The sequence continues at coordinate 11,282 of JAKUTH010000054.1, forward strand.
AAGAGTCGTCATCGAGAACGACTGCATGCGTTCAAACAACCGGGCGCGCAAGAGGTGGTTGACTCGTTGGGTTAGTCGCATGGTGATGATGAAATCGAGGTAACCCCACAGGCCACCGGCGTAGCTGAACGACCAATTGGCTTGATTCTCCGATTGTGTTGCGGTGTCGTGACCCTGGTCCAAAAACGCGTCGGTTTGGTCGCTTGTCGCACCACCTTGTTGAAAGGCACCGAATAAAAGCACCATGACGAGCGCCAAGCCGACCAATGCGAACAATATTTCTGGCACGGTGGAGCCATGTAACGCCTCCACAAACGGTCGTAGATAGAAGGGGTAGCCGGTCGCATTTTCGATGGGCGCATCGAGGACGACGTGATCGATCACTATTTTTAACGGCCACGGTAATATCGTGATCGGTATCGCTAACGAGCCGAACAACAAGAAGGCTCTTGCGCTAAACGCTCCGGGAAATAACCAGATCAAACCCATGGCACGTCGCATGTGACGCAAGGTCTCTCTCAAACCAATGTCGGTATGCGTGTCGAGGCGGCTTGCTTCGGCATCAAGCGCAAGATCTCGTTGACGCTGACTTTGAGCTTCGGTGTTAGTGGATGCAGGAGTGCTTTCCGACACGCGCTTTACCCTCCTGTCGCCGAAAGACTTGACTCAGCGTCGACAAATGCTCGGTAGCGGCCGTTTTCGATGGACATGAGTGCGGCATGGTCGCCGTTCTCGATAATGTGTCCTTCATCGAGATAGAGAATGTTGTCGGCCCGACGAATCGTTGATATTCGATGGGTGATCAGAAAGATCACGCGATCCCGACCCCATTCAGCGAGGTTGTTCATCACACGGTGTTCGGTGGCGGCATCGAGGGCGGCCGTGGGTTCGTCAAGAATCAGAATCGGTGTGTCGCGTACAACGGCACGAGCAATAGAAAGACGTTGGCGTTGACCAGTTGAGAGTTTGCCACCGCGGTCTCCTAGGATCGTGTCCAATCCGAAGGGTAGCCCATCGATGTAATCGTCCATGCACGCCACGCGAACCGCATCTTGTACGGCATCCTCGTCGGCATCCGGTACGACGTAACGGATGTTGTCCCGGACCGATGAAGCGAAGAGAACGTTTTCCTGAAGAGCGATCGCGACCTTTCCGCGTAGAGATTGGACTTGATACTGGTTGATATTGCGTTCGTCGATGGTTATCGAACCACTCGCTGGATCGTATAGTCGGAGCAACAAACTCATCACCGTAGTTTTACCGGATCCAGTCGGACCAACGATCGCGGTGACGGTCCCGGGTTTTGCCGTGAAGCTGACGTCGCTCAGCACGGGTCGACCCGGTTCATAATTAAAACTCACCCGATCGAATCGAATTTCATTGTGAATCGCATCCAACGGAACGGCCTCTACGTCGTCTTCGATGTCGGGCTCAATGTCGAGAATATTGAAGACGCGTTGTAGCCCCATAGCCAGGTCCTGTGCCTGGAGCCATTGCCGCATGAGCCAACGTACGCTGCCACTTGCTTGGTCGAACTCGCCCTTCGTCCAATTGAACGCGGCGAGATTCCAGACGACGAAGCTGACGCCAACCAATGCCATGAGTTCGGATGCCCAAGTCGGGTTACTCTGGTTGGCCCACCAAGCCATCGTGAACTCGCCGCCGATCAGGAAAGCTGAGGCAATCGTGAACATGATGATGGTGACAAACGCAACGATGCTGCGGGCGCGATAAGCCGCGTTAAATGCGATTGCCGAATCCTGTTCCAACAAATTTTGGACACGTGTGCTCGCGGAGTTTGCTTTGATGATCCGAAAGGCGCTAAAGGCCTCTTGTACACGGGACGTAAGGTCCGAGTTGGTTGCTCGTGCGATGAGCGACCGCACCCTCATACGGGGCATTGCCCATCGCGCCCAAAGTAAGCCAGGGATGACGACACTGATAGCGATTAGGCCAATCCATGGACTCAACAAAGACACCAAAAAAACGCAGGTAAAGTAAGTCATCAGTGCTTGAACGACTGCCACTAACCGTTGAATGACGGCTGTGACCTGGGCGCTGTCTTGATAAATACGATAGATGGAGTCGCCGACACGATGATCGCTGTGGTAATTCAAGGAAAGGCGGTGCCAACGTTCCACAAGAGCTAGACGCAGATCCTGGTTGATGCGCTGCAGGATCCAGACCATGTAAATGCCTTTGAAGAAATTCAGCGGGAATTGGAGGACCCAAGCACCAATCAATATCCCGACGTAAAGCCATATCATGTCTAGTCGCTGTGCTTCTGAAAGTTCGGCGATCGCGCCGAGTGGGTAACCGAGCGATTCAGCTAGCCAAGGGAGAATAGGTAACGACATGGTGAGATCGCTGAGTAGCTGGGCTTGAAAAATGGTCTGATTGAGCAGATCGACCATCACCAAGCCGAGAACGAAGTTAATAAAGCGTTGGAGAAAGTCCACGAAATAGTAGTAGATCAAATGCGCATGCAAACGGATGCGAAACTGGAATTGGCTTTTGCCGATGCGAACCTGAAGAAGCCAACCCAGCATCAACGATAAGGTGACGCCGGCGGTGTAGAGGCCATCGGCTATACCTTCGATAACGAGCGTCGCCAGAATATTAGCGAGCACACCGGCAGTAACTAAAACGGCGACAGGTGTCGTCTTCGAGCCGGCAGTACCGAGGGTCACGGCCCAAGCTGCAACGACCATCGCGGCAATCAAAGGGTATAAAAGAACGAGAGGCAACTCAGTTGAGAGAGCTACGGAACCAGTGATCAAAGGAATAATCGCTGCTGCGGTGGCCAAAATGGCCGCATACCAGAAGCTATAGCCACTACCTCTGAGGTCGTCTGCGAAGTCTGTCGACAACCCTTCACCAGATACGTACCAGCGGCCAAATACTTGCGGTTTGATGTAAGGCCATGCCCGAAAGAAAAGTCTTAGAACCACCAAAAAGCTTGCTGTATCTTCGGCAGGAGCTCGATCTCGGTCGGGAGGAATTGGCCCATCGCTCATAAAGGGTATGGCGCGTAATCGTTTCCGTTCGTGCGTTTCCAACCGCGATATTTTTCTACGCCCCACGATCCAAAGTAGGACGAACCCCACCAACGCAGACGTTGCGATCAGTCCGAGCATGATGTAGAGCGAGAAGCTGAGCGCCGCAGCCATGTCTATCCTAAGTTGCCCGGTCGAGAGCTACCTGGCGTGAAGGAAACGCTGGTATTGGTTCGTTTCACACGAAGGCCTCAGCCCGGTACTAAGCCAAGCTTGATGTAGGAATCGCCGGTCGCCTTAATGGTCTCATCGATCGAATAGGTCTCCAGACCCAATTCATCAATCGCGAGCGTGCAATACGATCGGGGCGAGTCGTAGGTGTGTTGAGCGGGCTGATCACCCTCCATTTCTTCACCGCCCACTTCGGCGATGTCGGGGAAGAGTTCTTGCATCTTGGTTTGCATCTGCCAAGTAAAGAGTTCGCCGGATGGATTGGCTGCTGACAAGATGTAGCGCGAACCATTTTTCGCGACCGTGCTTTCGGCACACAGGCGATGGGCTCGGCCGACGTCGCGAACATCGACGTTGTTCCAGAGCATTCGACCGCCTTTGGACTTCTTATACTCTTTGCCTAGCCACATGAACTTCATGCAGTTCTGCCAACTCCAACCCTGATCGTGGTTCGCACACATGAGCGGACCGATGACGTGCAATGGAAGGATGGCCATGGCGTCGAAACTGCCATCGTTCTCAGCCATCTCGTACATCATGCGCTCGGCCCGTGCTTTAGCCATTGCGTAGGCAATGTCTCGATTCTTGGGGATATTGTCTTCGGTCCAGGCTCCTCGATAGGCTTCGATGTTGTCACCGCACCAATCGCTTTCGGTAAATATGTAACCCTCAGGTCGCGGATGTCCGACCGCGGCGAACGAGCTGGTGAACACAAATCGCTTCAACGATCCGCCGTTAATCGCTGACTCAAGCACGTGTTCGACTTCGGTGAAACAACCGTCGTAGACCTCCTGTGGCGTTTCCCGGTTATAGCCGACGGTAGCACCGGCGTGCAGGACCGCACTGCACTCTTTAAAGGCCTCGTCATAACTGCCCTTATTGAATAGGTCGCCCGTGGCAAGTTAAACTTGGCCGGGGAGATCCGCATCATTTATTGCGAGCAGGTGGTCGAC
>JAKUTH010000055.1 GCA_022448085.1 Pseudomonadales bacterium
TGTGATCATGTTCTTTACATAATCCGCATGCCCTGGACAGTCTACGTGAGCGTAGTGACGATTCGCCGTCTCGTAATCAACATGTGAAGTAGCGATCGTAATCCCGCGTTCACGCTCTTCCGGTGCGTTATCAATCTGGTCAAACTCCTTGACCTCTCCCCCCATCTCAGCAGCACATACCTTGGTCAAGGCAGCCGTCAACGTCGTCTTACCGTGATCAACGTGTCCTATCGTACCCACATTTATATGTGGCTTGGTTCGCTCAAATTTCTCTTTGGCCATTACCTAAAGTCCCTAATTTGCCTTGATGGTGGCGGCGATACTGTCTGGCACTTCATCATATCGAGAAAACTCCATGGTGTAAGTTGCCCTTCCTTGCGTCGCCGAGCGGAGGTCCGTTGAATACCCGAACATTTCACCCAAAGGGACGAACGAGCGCACGATACGGCCGGCGGGATTCTCGTCCATCCCCTCGATAATGCCGCGGCGACGGTTGAGATCGCCGACAACATCTCCCATATACTCATCTGGGGTAACAACTTCGACGGCCATAACTGGTTCAAGTAGAACCGGATTGGCACTCAGCGCAGCTTCGCGCATCGCCATTGATCCCGCAATCTTAAACGCCATCTCGGAGGAATCCACGTCATGGAAGGATCCATCGTAAAGCGTGGCTCGAACATTGATTAATGGGTAGCCAGCGATTACGCCATTCGCCAATTGTTCTTGGATCCCCTTATTAACTGCGGGAATGTATTCCTTAGGAATAGCACCACCCGAAATCTTATCGATGAATTGATAATTGTCGTCAGCATCCAAAAGCGGTTCAACCCGTATCCATACGTGTCCGTATTGGCCCCTGCCTCCCGTTTGACGAACAAACTTACCCTCGGCTTCTACTTCGGCGCGTATCGTCTCGCGATACGCAACCTGGGGTTTTCCAATATTTGCCGCAACACTGAATTCTCTCTTCATCCGCTCAACAATAATGTCGAGATGTAACTCACCCATACCCGCAATGATCGTCTGTCCGGATTCTTCATCAGTGGATACTCTGAACGATGGGTCTTCTTGTGCCAATTTCCCCAATGCAGTGCCCATCTTTTCTTGGTCGGCAACCGACTTCGGCTCAACGGCGACATGAATGACGGGCTCGGGGAACTCCATTCGTTCCAACGTAATTCGATCCACCGCATCACACAATGTGTCACCAGTGGTGACATCTTTAAGACCAATCGCAGCGGCGATATCGCCAGCCCGCACCTCCTTGATCTCATTCCTGGAGTTCGAGTGCATTTGTACCATTCGGCCGACCCGTTCACGCTTGCCCTTAACCGGGTTATAGACCTGATCGCCGGAATTCAAGACCCCAGAGTACACTCGAAAAAACGTCAGGGTTCCAACAAACGGATCCGTTGCAATCTTGAACGCTAATGCAGAAAACGGCGCCTCGTCATTTGACTCTCTAATCCCAGTTGTTCCCTGCTCATCAAGAAGACCCTCAATCGCCTTTACCTCCGTGGGCGCAGGTAAGAAATCGATAACGGCGTCGAGCATCGCTTGGACACCCTTGTTCTTGAACGCGGACCCACATAACGCAGGGACTATTTCGTTGGCTAGGGTCCGAATGCGCAGCCCTTGCTTGATTTCTTCTTCGGCAAGCTCCCCTTCTTCAAGGTACTTATCCATTAGTTCTTCAGAAGCTACGGCAGCCGCTTCCATCATTTGTTCGCGCCAGGTATTTGCATCGGAAACTAACTCCTCTGGGATGTCCCGCGCTTCGTACGTAAGCCCTTGGTCGGATTCATCCCAGTAAATCGCCTCCATACGAATTAGGTCGACGACTCCTTCGAACTTTTCTTCCGCCCCAATAGCTAGTTGTACCGGAACTGGATTGGACCCAAGCCGTTCTCGAATTTGTTCCACAACCCGAAAAAAGTCTGCGCCAGCCCGATCCATCTTATTGACGAACACCATGCGAGGAACTTCATAACGGTTGGCCTGCCGCCAAACGGTTTCCGACTGCGGTTCGACCCCAGAAGTACCACAAAAAACGACTACCGCGCCGTCGAGAACCCGGAGGCTACGCTCTACCTCAATAGTAAAATCAACGTGGCCGGGCGTATCGATAATGTTTATTCGATGTTCGTCGTACTGTTGGTTCATTCCACTCCAGAAACAAGTGGTAGCCGCAGACGTAATGGTGATGCCACGCTCTTGTTCTTGTTCCATCCAGTCCATCACGGCTGCCCCGTCATGGACCTCGCCAATCTTATGCGAGAGCCCGGTATAGAAAAGCACACGTTCAGTTGTCGTAGTCTTGCCCGCATCGACATGAGCGACAATACCGATATTTCTATAACGTCCTATCGACGTACTGCGCGCCATAATTTGCTCCGTTCAACCGTGTTGCTATGTGCTTTCGATTCAAAATCGATAGTGGGAAAACGCTTTATTTGCGTCTGCCATACGGTGAGTGTCTTCCCGCTTTCTTACTGATATGCCACGGCCTTCTGAAGCGTCTATCAACTCTCCAGCTAGACGTGCTGACATCGATTTCTCACTGCGACTTCGGGCGCTATCGACAAGCCAACGCATAGCCAATGCCGCACGCCGAGACGGCCGTACCTCGATTGGAACTTGATACGTTGCACCTCCGACGCGCCGAGATTTAACCTCCACAAAAGGCGCCACCGCATCCAGAGCTTTTTCAAATACTTCTACAGGATCGTTGTGTTCCTTTGCCTCAATGCGATCAAGAGCTCCATACACGATTTTTTCGGCAACCGCCTTCTTGCCGCTAACCATCACGTGATTAATGAACTTCGCTACAGTTTGATTGTGGTACTTGGGATCCGGAAGGATTTCCCGTTTTGCCACGATGCGACGTCTTGGCATCAAATTTCTCCTTTTCTTCAGGTTGGCCCGCCACAATCAAATGGACGGCCTTACTCTGGAGTTAGTTATCTGATCTTCTTTGCCCCGTATTTGGAGCGTCCTTGTTTCCTCTCGCTAACGCCAGAAGTATCCAGTGTCCCTCGGATAGTGTGATATCGGACTCCGGGCAGGTCTTTAACCCGTCCGCCACGGATAAGTACAACCGAGTGTTCTTGAAGATTGTGACTCTCACCTCCAATGTACGAATTGACCTCAAATCCATTCGTCAGCCGCACCCGACAAACTTTACGCATGGCAGAATTAGGTTTCTTTGGCGTCGTGGTATATACCCTGAGGCATACTCCACGCCGTTGAGGGCAACCCTGCAACGCAGGTACGTTACTCTTAGTCTTCCGGCGTTTCCGCGGCTTTCTAACAAGTTGGCTAATTCTGGCCAATTGGTTTCTCCATACGAATTAGTACGTACCCACAGGTTGGTCGTCTCAAAAGGCGCGCCATTCTAGTTGCACAGCATCTATGGTTCAACTATGACACCGCGGTCACATGCATCAACGCACGGAATTCGGATGCCACTATTTTAGGGTCCTTCAGCACCCGATAGCGCCTCCGATAACGCTTGTTCAATTTCGTCTGCCGTAGCACCTTGTTCTCGGGCAACTTCAGCCGCGTTCTTTTCCTCTCGTCTCTGCTTCCTCTCACTGTGGTACGAGAGCCCTGTACCCGCAGGGATCAATCGTCCAACGACAACATTTTCTTTCAAGCCTCGGAGGTGATCGCGCTTACCAGTCACGGCGGCCTCGGTCAGAACACGCGTCGTTTCTTGGAAGGAAGCCGCCGATATAAAGGACTCGGTCGCGAGCGAGCCCTTCGTAATACCTAGCAGTAGTCGCTCAAACTGAATAAGGTCTTTCCCTTCCGCTGCAAGGCGCTCGTTTTCCTCAACTATCCTCACATATTCGACTTGTTCGCCGCGAATCATTTCTGAATCACCAGCGTCCAAAACTTGAGCTTTGCGTAACATCTGGCGAACAATTACCTCGATGTGCTTGTCATTTATGGTCACTCCCTGAAGTCGATAAACCTCTTGGATCTCATTAATGATGTACTGCGCCAGCGCCACCAAACCTTGGAGTCTGAGAATGTCATGTGGACTTGGTGGGCCATCCGACACGACGTCGCCCCTCTCAACCTGCTCGCCCTCAAAAACGGCAATCTGTCGCCATTTGTGTATCAGATTTTCAACGTTATCCCCATCTGCTGTCGTAATAACAAGACGCCGTTTCCCCTTAGTTTCCTTACCAAAACTTACGGTACCGCTGGCTTCCGCAAGAATTGCAGCGTCCTTCGGTTTGCGCGCCTCGAAGAGATCTGCCACACGCGGGAGTCCACCTGTTATATCCCGCGTCTTGGATCCCTCCTGGGGAACCCGCGCGATCACCTCCCCTACTCCAAGTTTCTCGTTAGCCTCTAGACTTAAAACCGCATTACTAGGGAGGAAGTAATGTGCCGGAACGTCCGTTCCAGCCAAATTCACGACATTACCTTTCCCATCAACAAGGCTTATTGCTGGACGAAAATCTTTACCCGAACTCGGTCTATCTATAGGGTCCAACACCGTAATGTTGGTCAGGCCGGTTAGTTCGTCTGTTTGGCGACTTACCGATACCCCTTCTTCCATTTCTTCGAACACGACCTTTCCCGACACCTCCGTAACAATTGGATGCGTATGTGGATCCCACTGCGCAATCATTTGCCCAGAGTCAACATTGTCGCCATCTCGAACAGAAATAACGGCGCCATACGGCAATTTATATCGTTCCCGCTCTCTCCCATGGTCGTCCGCGATGGCAATTTCACCTGACCGCGAAACCGCAACCAGGTCCCCCGAATCACGATCGACCGTCTTGAGGTTTTGAAGGCGTACGGTGCCACCATGCTTAACCTGGACATTGTCCACTGCAGATGCGCGAGAAGCCGCCCCTCCAATGTGGAAGGTTCGCATCGTTAACTGGGTACCAGGTTCTCCAATGGATTGAGCCGCGATAACGCCAACTGCTTCTCCAGTATTAACAAGATGGCCGCGCGCCAAATCCCTGCCATAACACGCTGAACACACTCCATAACGCGTTTCGCAAGTAATCGGTGATCGCACAAATAGTTCGTCGACCCCCAAATCGTCCAAACGTTCGACCCAGCTTTCGTCGAGCATCGTGCCCACCGGAATCAGCAACGTTTTTCCATTTCCATCGTAAACATCTCGTGAAACAATTCTTCCCAAAACTCGTGCCGAAAGCGTTTCGACGACATCACCTCCCTCAATTAATGCCGAAATGTGTAACCCTTCCTGCGTACCGCAATCATCCGCGGTAACTACTAAGTCTTGAGAGACGTCGACAAGCCGCCGCGTTAGATACCCGGAGTTTGCGGTTTTTAACGCTGTATCCGCCAGACCTTTGCGCGCGCCATGCGTCGAAATAAAGTATTCGTTCACAGAAAGACCTTCGCGAAAATTGGCCACTATCGGCGTTTCGATGATACTGCCGTCGGGCCGCGTCATGAGTCCTCGCATACCAGCTAATTGACGGATCTGAGTCGGGGACCCCCGCGCTCCAGAATCTGAATAGATATAGACCGAATTAAACGAATCCTGATCAACTTCCTCGCCCTCTCGATCAATTACCCGCTCGGTTGAAAGTCCATCCATCATGGATCGAGAAACCAGTTCACTGGCTCTAGACCAAATATCGACTGCTTTGTTGTATTTCTCTCCAGCAGTTACCAACCCCGACGCATATTGAGACTCAATATCTTTAATCTCGGTTTGCGCATTTTCGATGATTTCGGCCTTATCTTCTGGAATCACAAAGTCTTCTACGCCGATTGAAGATCCAGAGGCAGTTGAAAATCTGAAGCCCATATACATCAGCTGATCAGCGAAAATTACTGTTTCTTTCAAACCCACGTTGCGGTAACAAGAGTCGATCAGGCCAGAAATTGCTTTCTTGGTCATCGGCCTATTAATTAGGCCAAAAGGCATTTGTTTCGGCACGATTTCGTACAGAAGCGCTCGACCAATGGTGGTGTCGACAACGGCAGTTGTAGAACCACCGATCTCGTCTTCTTCCGATATTCGTAATCTAATTTTCGCGTGCAGATCCACAGAACCAGAGTGATACGCACGATGAACCTCATCGAGGTCGGCAAATACCATACCCTCGCCCGACACATTAACCTGTTCGCGTGTCATGAAATATAAACCCAGCACCACGTCTTGGTTAGGCACGATGATGGGCTCTCCGCTCGCTGGGGAAAGAATATTGTTGGTGGACATCATCAATGCACGACACTCCAACTGCGCTTCGAATGTTAGCGGTACATGCACCGCCATCTGATCGCCGTCAAAGTCTGCGTTAAACGCCACACACACCAACGGATGCAGCTGAATGGCTTTTCCCTCTACAAGTACCGGTTCAAATGCTTGAATACCTAAACGGTGGAGAGTTGGCGCACGGTTGAGCATCACCGGATGCTCGCGGATGACGTCCGCAAGAATGTCCCAAACTTCTGAGGTCTCTCGTTCAACCATCTTTTTCGCGGCTTTTATGGTCGTTGCAAGGCCAAGAGCTTCCAGCTTGCCAAAAATGAAAGGTTTAAATAATTCCAAAGCCATCTTTTTCGGCAGCCCACATTGGTGCAACTTTAGAGTTGGCCCAACGACAATTACCGATCGCCCTGAATAATCTACTCGTTTACCGAGCAAATTCTGTCGGAATCTCCCTTGCTTTCCCTTGATCATGTCCGCAAGCGATTTAAGGGGGCGTCGATTGGAACCAGTAATCGCTCTACCGCGTCTACCATTGTCCAAGAGTGCATCAGTTGACTCCTGAAGCATTCTTTTCTCATTACGGACAATGATGTCTGGAGCGTTTAGGTCTAGCAGTCGCTTCAGTCGATTATTTCGATTAATCACCCTGCGATAGAGATCATTTAAATCGGAAGTCGCAAACCTGCCACCATCCAATGGCACAAGCGGCCGCAAATCCGGTGGCAGGATGGGGAGTACCGTCAAAATCATCCATTCTGGCTTGTTGCCCGAGTTAACAAACGCCTCGACAAGTTTCAATCTCTTCGACAGCTTCTTGATCTTAGTTTCGGAATTTGTCGAGGGTATCTCTTCGCGAAGGCGCGTCATTTCTTCTTCTAGATCGAGGTCCACAAGTAGCTGTTGAACAGCCTCAGCTCCCATTTTCGCTACAAATTCATCACCGTACTCCTCCATTGCGGCGTAATACTCTTCGTCATTGAGCAATTGCCCCATCTCCAGATCGGTCAAACCCGGGTCGATCACGACGAACGATTCAAAGTACAGAACGCGCTCGATATCCCGTAACGTCATATCCAGCAACAAACCTATTCGAGACGGGAGAGATTTAAGAAACCATATATGTGCGACCGGGCTGGCAAGTTCCACGTGCCCCATGCGTTCCCTACGAACCTTAGTTAGGGTTACTTCAACCCCGCACTTTTCACAGATTACGCCTCGATGCTTGAGACGCTTGTATTTTCCGCAGAGGCATTCGTAATCCTTGACAGGACCAAAAATACGGGCGCAAAAAAGTCCATCACGTTCTGGTTTGAACGTCCGGTAATTAATCGTTTCCGGTTTTTTTACCTCACCGAACGACCACGATCGGATCAGGTCTGGAGCAGCCAACCCGATCCGGAGCGAGTCGAATTCGTCCGCTGGACCATTTTGCCTTAAAAGATTGAGCAGATCTTTCATAAATTTGAATCCCCCACGCTTATTCGCTTTGCAGTTCGATATCGATGGCTAACGACCTAATCTCTTTGACCAGCACATTAAAACTTTCAGGCATTCCTGGTTCCATTTGAAGATCGTTATCCACAATGTTTTTGTACATCTTAGTCCGACCAGCGACATCGTCTGATTTCACTGTGAGCATTTCTTGTAGCGTATAGGCTGCGCCATATGCTTCGAGCGCCCACACCTCCATCTCTCCGAACCGTTGACCACCGAATTGGGCCTTTCCACCGAGCGGTTGCTGCGTAACAAGACTGTACGATCCTGTTGAGCGCGCATGCATTTTGTCATCTATCAGGTGATTCAACTTCAACATATACATATAGCCAATGGTTACGGGCCGCGCGAAAGGATCTCCGCTACGACCATCGTACAGCGTCGTCTGACCGTTGACCGGCAACCCCGCCAAATCGAGCATTTTCTTAATGCCATCTTCTTTTGCGCCGTCAAATACTGGAGTCGCGATCGGCATTCCATCCGTTAAATTACCGACGAGCTCCATCACTTCCTTATCAGACATTTTCTCAAGTTCAACGTTTCTACCGTCAAGCTCGTTGTATACAGTCGAAAGAAGTTTGCGAAATTCGGCTACCTTAGATTTGACCTCTAGCATCGCCCCGATCTTTTCGCCAATGCCTTTCGCTGCCCACCCGAGGTGCGTTTCTAGAACCTGACCAACATTCATCCGGCTGGGGACACCGAGGGGATTGAGAACGATATCAACCGGCTCACCATTGACGTCAAATGGCATGTCTTCTACGGGCATGATCACAGAAATAACGCCCTTATTCCCGTGCCGTCCAGCCATCTTGTCACCAGGCTGTATTCGTCTTTTTATGGCCAAGTAAACCTTGACGTATTTGAGAACGCCAGGGGCGAGATCATCTCCGCCTTCCAGCTTGGACTTCTTGTCCTCGTATACCGCATCGAGCGCTTCGCGCCTAGCCTTTAGTTGGGTTTCAGCCGAGTCAAGTTGATCGTTAAGGCTTTCCTCAGACATCCGAATCTCAAACCAACTTTCAGGCGCTAAATCAGCTAGAAACTTTGAATCTATTTTGGCTCCTTTCGACAAACCAGGGGCTCTGGATACTACTTTACCCGTTAGTGCGGACTTCAGCCGTTCGTACGTTGCCGCTTCGACGATTCTGTACTCGTCGTCTAGATCCTTTCGAATTTCGACAAGCTCAGTCTCTTCAATCGATCTCGCCCGAGCATCCTTCTCGACTCCATCTCTCGTGAAAATTCTTACATCAATGATGGTCCCTTTAACTCCCGTAGGAACTCGTGACGAGGTGTCCTTTACGTCCGAAGCTTTCTCCCCAAATATCGCTCGAAGCAGCTTCTCTTCCGGAGTGAGCTGTGTCTCACCCTTCGGAGTCACCTTGCCTACCAGAATATCGCCTGCCACCACTTCTGCCCCTACGTACACGATGCCCGATTCATCAAGTTTGGATAATGCGGATTCTCCGACGTTGGGAATATCCGCAGTTATTTCTTCCGGCCCTAATTTTGTATCTCTAGCGATACAAGTAAGCTCTTGGATGTGAACACTCGTGAAACGATCTTCCTGAACAACGCGTTCAGACACGAGAATTGAATCCTCATAGTTGTATCCATTCCAAGGCATGAAGGCGATACGCATGTTTTGGCCCAACGCCAACTCACCCATATCGACGGATGGACCGTCCGCGAGAATGTCCCCTCGAGCAATTACGTTTCCCTTTCTGACGAGCGGACTCTGATTGATACAAGTACTCTGATTAGATCGAGTGAATTTAGTTAGATTGTAAATATCGACGCCAGCCTCACCGGCTTCGGTTTCCGCATCCGCGACGCGAATAACGACTCGTGATGCATCGACGGAATCGACGGTTCCACCGCGTTCCGCGATTACGCATACCCCTGAGTCGCGGGCAACATAGCGTTCCATCCCGGTACCCACGAGCGGTTTCTCCGACCGAATAGTTGGCACCGCTTGCCGTTGCATATTCGAGCCCATTAAGGCTCGATTGGCGTCATCGTGCTCTAAGAATGGAATGAGCGCAGCAGCAACTGACACCACTTGCTTGGGAGATACGTCCATGTAATTGACGTTATCGCGCGACGTTTTCGTGAACTCGTTCTGATGCCTGACATCAACCAGTTCGGCAACGAACTTTCCTGCCTTATCCGTTTCAGAACTCGCCTGAGCTATTACGTATTCTGCTTCATCAATCGCTGAAAGATACTCGATTTGGTTCGTTACCTTTCCTTTAACAACTTTCCGATAAGGAGTCTCTAAAAATCCATATCCGTTGGTACGCGAGTACACAGCGAGACTGTTTATCAACCCGATATTAGGGCCCTCCGGCGTCTCGATAGGACAAACGCGTCCGTAATGAGTTGGGTGAACATCCCGCACTTCAAATCCTGCCCTTTCGCGAGTCAGACCACCTGGCCCAAGAGCAGATACCCTGCGTTTATGGGTTACCTCGGACAATGGATTTGCCTGGTCCATGAATTGCGAAAGTTGACTTGAACCGAAAAATTCTTTGATTGCGGCAGCAACGGGCTTGGCGTTAATCATATCCTGAGGCATCAGTCCCTCGCTCTCCGCGAGAGAGAGCCTTTCTTTGACTGCACGCTCGACTCTAATTAATCCAACCCGGAACTGATTTTCAGTCATTTCTCCCACGGACTTGACCCGCCGATTTCCCAGGTGATCGATATCGTCGACCGATCCTTTGCCATTCCTTATTCCCACCAACGTCTTCAGGACATCAATGATGTCAGTCTTGTCGAGAACTCCTTCTCCGGCTATATCGTCCCTCCCTAAACGACGATTGAATTTCATACGGCCTACGGACGACAGGTCATAACGCTCTGTCGAGAAAAATAGGTTCTGAAATAAATTTTCTGCGGATTCCTTCGTAGGCGGCTCGCCCGGTCGCATCATGCGATAAATTTCAACTAAAGCTTCCAAACGATTACTGGTCGGATCCGACGAAAGTGTGTCTGCAATGTATGACCCACAATCCAAATCATTCGTATAAATCGTTTCTACCGTATCCGCATCGTTTGCCATGATGCTCGCCAGAATTTCATCGTCAATCTCGGTATTACTGGACACCAGAATTTCTCCGGTTTCCTTGTCAACTACATCCTTAGCCGTCGTTCGACCAAGTAGGTACTCAACCGGAACGTCCAGGCGCCTCAACCCAGATTTCTCTAGCAGACGGACGTGTCTCGCGGTAATTCGACGTCCTTCTTCCGCGATTACCTCTCCCTTCTTGTCTTTGATATCGAACGTCGCGACATCTCCCCTCATTCTCTCGGGGATCAAGTCCATCGACACAGCACCAGCCGCCTTTAGGTGGAAAACATTGGTTTCGAAAAACATTTCTAGAATGTCTTCATTACTGAAATCTAATGCGTGGAGAATAATCGTTGCGGGCAATTTCCGACGCCGATCAATTCGCGCAAATACCAGGTCCTTTGGGTCAAACTCAAAATCAAGCCAAGAGCCTCGGTAAGGAATCACTCGTGCCGAATACAGCAACTTGCCGGACGAGTGTGTTTTTCCCTTGTCGTGGTCGAAGAAAACTCCAGGCGAGCGATGTAGTTGAGAAACCACCACCCTCTCAGTTCCGTTGATCACAAACGTTCCATTGGAAGTCATAAGGGGCATTTCCCCCATGTAGACTTCTTGTTCCTTGACGTCCTTCACTGCCTTATTCGACGACTCCCGGTCGTAAATAATTAACCGCACCTTGACCCGCAATGGTGCTGCATAACTAATCCCTCGCAACACGCTTTCCTTGACATCAAATACCGGTTTACCCAGTCGATACTCGACGTATTCGAGCGCGGCATTACCCGAATAGCTGATGATCGGAAACACCGATCGAAACGCCGCATGCAAACCGACATCCTCCAACGATTTGGCCGCTACCCCCTGTTGCAGAAATCTGGCGTAGGAATCCGTCTGAATGGACAACAAGTAAGGTATGTCCATAGGCTCCGGTAAGTGGCCGAAGTCTTTACGGATTCGCTTTCTCTCAGTGAAGCTATAAGCCATTCGATTCTCCGTTATTCAAGATACGCAACGCTGCCACCGCCAATGAATACTTAGTTGACCGCGTTAGCCCTTTCTTCAACTGCATCGCCGCAACCCTAACTAAGCTCTACGGTCGCACCTGCCTCTTCCAACTTTCCTTTAATCTCGTCCGCTTCTTCCTTGCTGACTGCTTCCTTAATGGTAGACGGTGCATCGTCAACCAGGCCTTTAGCCTCCTTAAGGCCAAGGCCGGTCGCTGTGCGCACAGCTTTAATGACGTTGACCTTTTTCTCACCCACACTGCTCAGCGTGATATTGAACTCGGTCTTTTCGGCAACCACCGCGCCATCGTCACTACCTCCTACTGCAGTTGGGGCAGCCGCAACCGCCGCGGCTGCGGAAACACCAAATTTCTCTTCCATCGCCTCAACGAGTTCGACTACTTCCATAACGCTCATTTCAGCGATCGCGTCGAGAACGTCATCTTTAGACAGGGCCATTTCAAAATCTCCTGATTACGTTAGTTCAATCTATCCATTTACCTAGGATGCGGCTCTCTTCTGTTCTCCCAATGCGGCGAGGGTTCTCACCAACTTTCCGGGAACTTCATTCGCCGTCCTAGCAAGTTTCGTGATAGGTGCTAACAATAAGCCCAGTACCATCGTTATCGCTTCTTCTCGATTAGGTAAACTGGCCACGCGATCTAATTGATCGGAATCGAGCAAGTCGCCTCCAATGGAGATCGCTTTGACAGCTAATGCTTCGCAATCCTTGCCGTAATCACGCAACAAGCGCGCTGCAGCTCCAGGTTCACTATAAGAAAAAGCGACTAGCGTTGGTCCCGTCAAAGCATCTATTAGGCATTCGTAAGGAGTACCGTCAATAGCGCGTTTAGCCAAAGTGTTACGGACCACCCTCAGGTAGATACCCGAAGTGCGAGCTCTCGAACGTAGCTCCGTCATTTCGGCCACGGTCAATCCGCGATAATCTGCGAGGATCGCTGACAGCGCCGAATCGGCAGCTTCGTTAACTTCGTTAACGATCGTCTGCTTATCTTCGAGCCTCAATCCCACAACACTCTCCTGAACTTACGTACCTTTCGGTTCGCGTTAACAACAAACCACATCGTCACACTAACGGTACGCCCAGCGTTCATTCAGGACTCACCGTCTGCACGGGTTGTCTGCGACAATTAAAACCGTATCGTGACTCCGCTAATTCCCTCGAAGGGGATTCGAGCATTGAGTCCCAGCTATCGGTTACCCGTGGTCTAAGACCACCACCTGCCGTAGCAGGCTGTAATGCGCCAATTTCTCGGCGGCTGTCAAACCCGCTACCTACGGGATGACTTATGTGCCTCTCGCACATGGAGCCGTATGTCACGCCTCTATCGACGCTTCGTCGATTACAAGTCCCGGACCCATCGTTGACGACAGCGTGATCTTCTTGAGAAACACGCCTTTCGCGGATGCCGGTTTCGCTTTTCTAAGATCCGAAATCAGCGCTTCGATATTCTCTTTGATCTGTAACGGATCAAATCCCAGTTTTCCCACGCTTCCGTGGACAATACCACCGCGGTCTGCCCGAAATTGAATCTGACCCGACTTCGCGTTGGAAACGGCGGTGGCCACATCAGCAGTAACGGTCCCCGTTTTTGGATTCGGCATGAGGCCACGGGGACCCAGCACTTTGCCCAATTGCCCGACCAATCTCATCGAATCGGGCGTTGCTATGAGCACATCGAAGTCCAACTCGCCTTTCTTTATCTCCTCAGCCAGGTCTTCAAAGCCAACGATATCAGCCCCCGCTTCCTGAGCTTCGTCAGCGTTAGCTCCTTGCGCGAAAACAGCCACTCGAATCTCTTTGCCAGATCCGTGCGGAAGACTGGTTGCTCCGCGCACTGTTTGATCCGATTTTTTCGGATCTATACCCAGATTTACCGAAATATCGAGGGACTCGTTGAATTTAGATCCCGAGATTTCATTTAGCAATGCCACGGCTTCGGCAATCGGATACGCACGTTCGTAATCAACTTTTTCTTCAATAATTTTTCTGTGCCGAGTCATCTTGGCCATTAGACAGCTTCTACCTCAATTCCAGCACTGCGGGCGCTTCCCGCAATCGTTCGAACCGCCGCATCCATGTCTGCCGCAGTCAAATCCGGTTCTTTCAAACGAGCAATTTCCTCCAACTGCTCACGGGTTACTTTTCCTACCTTCTCGGTATTTGGTGTACCACTCCCCTTGTCAACTGCAGCAGCCTTACGCAGTAGAAATGATGCAGGCGGCGTTTTAGTAATAAACGTAAAGCTACGGTCCGCATAAACAGTAATAACTACGGGAATCGGCATTCCGGACTCAAAGTTTTGTGTTTCTGCGTTAAAGGCCTTACAGAAGTCCATGATGTTGACTCCATGTTGGCCTAGCGCCGGGCCGACGGGCGGACTCGGGTTGGCCTGCGCCGCCGATACCTGTAACTTAACATATGCCTCTACTTTCTTCGCCATGATTTAAATACGCCGACCACGGAAACAGCGTCGAGATTTTGGTATCGAACCTTTAACGTTGACCATGTTAGTCAACCTTTCTCAACTTGAGAAAAATCTAGTTCTACAGGAGTGGATCGACCGAAAATCGTTACAGCAACAACCAACCTGCTCTTCTCGTAATTCACCTCCTCAACAACTCCATTGAAGTCATTGAACGGCCCATCAACAACCCGGACGAGTTCGCCCGGTTCAAATACGATTTTTGGCATCGCACGATCTGTGCCCAATTCAACACGATCTAGAATTGCGCTGGCTTCGGCATCGCTCAGCGGCGCCGGTTGATCAGCCTTACCACCAATGAATCCCATCACGCGAGGAGTCTCCTTGACCAAGTGCCACGTGTCGTCGTTTAAATCCATTTCGACCAACACGTAACCAGGAAAGAATTTTCTTTGGCTCCGTCTTTTCTGTCCCGCTCGCATTTCAACGACTTCTTCAGTTGGAACCAACACTTTGCCGAAGTGCTCCTGTAGATCCGAAAGTTCAATCCGCTCACCTAGTGACCGTGCTACATTTTTTTCGAAGCCCGAATATGCGTGCACGACGTACCAATGTTTTGTCATCACACTACCCAATGATCGATTTCACGAGCCACGAAAGAAAAGAATCCAAGCCCCACAAAATAAGCGCAAATAGAATCATCAAGAGAATCACGATGGCCGTGGTCTGTATTGTCTCTTGGCGAGTTGGCCAAACCACTCTCCGAATTTCTGATCGGGCTTCGCGCGCTGTTTCCCAAAGTCTCTTTCCTTTTTCGGTTTGTAGAGCAATAAAGCCAGCAAAAACTGCCACCGAAACCAACGCTAGCGCACGTATAAGGACATTAATTTCTTGGGGGCCGTCGCTGTAGTACCAATTAGCCCAAATGCCACACGCAACAAGGGAAGTGACAACGATCCATTTGATGAGATCGAATGACCCGCGTTCGTTCATTAATTCAGTCTTTGAACTCACTTCGCCTCTGTTATTGTCTGGCAGGCCAGGAGGGAATCGAACCCCCAACCTGCGGTTTTGGAGACCGCTGCTCTACCAAATTGAGCTACTGGCCTAGCTGTATTTCCCGTTATAAAAATTTAACTGACGATTTTTGTGACGACGCCTGCGCCGACAGTTCTGCCACCCTCACGTATTGCAAATCGGACTCCTTC
>JAKUTH010000056.1 GCA_022448085.1 Pseudomonadales bacterium
AAAAGTACACTTGCGCCCAAGAGGCGTCAAAGTCTGTGCGGCCGGGGAGCAGAGCGAACCGGCGGACTTTTTACCCTGTGGGCCAATGAACCGCGTGATAATCGAAGTTGATTCTCACGAGCACTCAAGTGGCGTACGGTATTAACGGATTAGTCAGGAGTGCCTGCTGCGATGGAAGAGATTTTTCAGCCCCGCGGAATGAATCGATCCCAAGCCCGTAAGGATGGCTGGGTTGGAGGTCGCGCGGACACCTGGCGTGGACATTGGCAAGAAAATCCTGCCAGTCGGGCGGGTGCCGACGCGCACCGTATGGTCGATGACGAAACGTATGCTGCCGATGTCGCACGGACGATTCGTGACCGCGACACCGAGGTCTTCCGTGCCAAGGAGGCTGCACTTGCCAGCTCAGGTATGAAAGTCGAGCCGCTTTCTCCCGGTATCGGTGTCATTATTTACGGTATTGATCTGGCGAGCCCGACGGATGCCCAAGTAGAAGACGTATGGAATCTGCTCATGGAGCGAAAGGTCGTTTTTTTTCGCGACCAGGGTCATATCACACGAGATCAACACATTGAATTTGGCAGATGTTTCGCAAAGGTTGGACTGGCGTTCGGCCGGCAGCAGGCGCTATCGGCGGGGAACGACTCGCCCGACGAACACCCGGAGATCCTGAAGCTCTATGCGGATGAGCCACGACCATTCGCCGCCTCCAATTGGCACTCCGATGTCACGTGGTCGAACAGGCCGCCACTCGGCTCCATATTGCTTTCACGCAAATCACCACCTATCGGTGGTGATACGGTATTTGTCGATGCCTTCGCCCTCTGGGACAGTCTCAACCCGGTGTTGAAAGAGTTTCTAGAAGGTCGGCGGGCTATCCACGGACGCGCAGGGAAAGACGAAGTAGCACACCCCATCTGCCGTACGCACCCCGAGACGGGAAGGCAGGCACTTTACGTTAACCCGACGTTCACGAATTCGATTTGCGACATGGAGCCAGCCGAATCATCCAAGCTGTTAGCTCAGCTCTACGCAAAGATGTACTCCACACCAGAGCACGCTTGTCGTTTTCGGTGGTTCGACGGCTCAGTCGCTATGTGGGATAACCGGAGTTGTCAGCACTACGCCGTTGGCGACTTCTGGCCGCACGAACGAAAGATGGAGCGGGTCACCTTGTTGGAGCCAAAAGTCGAAGATGAAGTACCGTTTTGGCTGGATGGCGATGGCAATCGCCAATATGGCGAGCTGCTTACTTCGGAAGAAGAAATCTCGACACCAATAGGGATGTCGTAAGTCCGCGCCATTACAGAATTTCAACATTTACCTCGACTGAGCGAGCCTAAGAGAGTGCACGACCGCTTTATATTGCTGCTGTTAACTATGTGCTGCTTTCATGCTTTCGCCGGGGATGAAGACGAGTTGGAAACCATTCTTAACTTCCATTTGATGACGAACACGATTGGAACGGCTGGACAGCCCACTAAAACGCAATTTGAGGACGTCAGGAACGCCAACTTCTCAGTCGTTGTTAATTTGGCCATGCCTGACTCTCCAAATGCACTGCCCGATGAGGGAATGGTTGTGAGTTCTCTGGACATCACATACATCCATATTCCTGTGCCCTGGGACGCGCCTTCGGTCTCCCATGTAAAGAAGTTTTTCGGCGTCATGGACGCCCTAGAAGGGAATGGAGAAAGGGTGTTTGTTCACTGTGCCGCGAACTATCGAGCATCAGCTTTTACATACAAGTACCTGACACTAAGAAAAGGAATTTCCTCAGAACAAGCAACCTCGCCATTGCTACGCCGATGGCTTCCAGAAATGGACGATAACTGGAAATCAATTATGGAGTTAAGGATTAATGAAATTGATTGACCAGATCGGGCTTCGAATCACGCCGCTCACTATAGTTGTCGAAGGTCGAGAACAATCTAGAGCCGTCTTGCCCTACCCACTGGATTAGGGAGCTGATCGCGAAGGGCGTTGGTGGCGACCCGCGCGGTTGATCTTTTATTTGTAACGAGGCCAACTAGTGGCCCATTCAGGGAACAGGGGGGCGAATATTGGACTTCGAAGAAGTCGTCCGGGGGCGTCGTAGCATCCGTGGGTACAAGGTCGATCCGGTACCGAAAGAAGTGATTAAAGAGGTCATCGAATTAGCGAATAGAGCGCCGTCGTCAATGAATACCCAACCATGGCACTTTCATGTGGTGACCGGCGAACCTCTGGACAGGATTCGCAAAGGTAACACTGAGCGAAATCTGGGTGGCGTCGCGCCGTCCCGCGAGATTCGGATGCACGGAGGCTATCAGGGCATACACCGGGAGCGTCAGAAGGCTATAGCGGCTCAGCTCTTTGAAGCGATGGGCATCGATTGGGGAGACAAGGAGCGTCGTCACGACTGGGTTTTGCGCGGGTTTCGACAATTCGATGCACCCGTTTCCATCGTCGTAACTTACGATAAAGATCTGGCCGACAACGACGTCGCAATTTTTGATTGCGGCGCTGCGGTCAATGGGTTGGTCAATGCGGCCTGGTCCAAAGGGCTCGGTGCGGTGATCAACGGGCAGGGCATCATGCAATCACCGGTTGTTCGAGAATTTGCCAGAATCCCGGATTAAGATATCATCATGACCTGTGTCGCCATGGGGTATCCCAATGGGGAGTTCCCGGCGAACGATGTTGTCTCGCGCAGACGTGTGGTCGACGATGTCACGCACTTCGTCGGGTTTGGCGACTGAGGGCGACCGGGTAGCGGGGACGAAGGTAACGACGAAACCATGACGTACTATCGATTTAGATCCAGAAGCTGTCTAGCAGGGGTCGATAAATGAGACGACGGGAATTTATTCACGCAGGTATGACACTACCGATCGCCGGCCTCGGGTTGACGGGTTGTTCTTCGAATACGTCCAATCGCTATCTTGAGGGTAACTTTGCCCCGGTGCTCGCCGAGTCGACGGTAATTTCGCTTGATACCACGGGCGTAATTCCTGACGAACTCGCCGGTCGTTTTGTCCGTAACGGTCCCAACCCGGATGACAATCCAAGCGGGAGCAGGTATCACTGGTTCGTCGGACGAGGCATGGTGCATGGTGTCCGTCTCGATGCCGGCAGGGCGATGTGGTACCGGAACCGTTACGTTGCTAGCCCCTCCGGTCAGACACCCAACACCAGCGTGATTGGACACGCGGGAAAAACGTTAGCAATAGTCGAGTCCGGAGGATTACCTGTTGAACTCGATTACGAGCTGACAAGCGTTAATGACGACATGAAAATGGGGGGCGGATTCACTGCCCACCCGCAATTGGATCCGGATACTGGTGAGCTGCATGCCATTTGTTACGACTGGGCAGCGCTCCGAGACCATGTTCGATACGTGGTGATTGATGATGCGGGCGTATTGAAATCGGAAACGAAGATTGCATTGCCAGGCATGACTATGATTCACAACATGAGCATCACGCAGCATTACGCGGTGATTTACGATCTTCCGGTCACGCTAAGTTTTCTAGCGCTCGGTACCGGTAGCAGCTTTCCGTTTCGTTGGAACGATGAATACGAAGCCCGGATCGGTCTACTCCCTCGTCTAGGTGAGGACCGAGACATTATCTGGAGCTCCGTTAAACCGAATTACGCCTACCATCCGATGAATGCGTACGAAGATTCCGAGGGCCGAGTGGTCATCGACGTTGTTCGATACGACAAGATGTTTGAAAGCGATACGAACGGACCGTTCGGCGCCAGCTTACCCAGACTCGATCGTTGGACCATCAACCCGGTATCGCGAACCGTGAGCGAAGAGATCGTTGATGAACGGCCTCAGGAATTCCCGCGGTGTCATCCCGATCTCAATGGCAAGCCGCACCGCTTTGGTTATGCCGTTGCCGTTGACGCCAAGTACGGATTTCCGGCGATTTACAAACACGACGTAACAAAAGGTGTCGCGACTCAGTTTTCATTTAACTCGGGCCAGCACGGGGCGGAGCCCGTATTCATCCCTCGTGCATCGGCCCGATCCGAGGATGATGGGTATCTGATGACCTATGTCTACGACACAAACAGGGACGCCAGCGATTTAGCGATATTCGACGCTCAAGATCTGGAGCGCGGTCCGGTGGCCAGCGTGCACCTCCCTGTTCGGGTGCCATATGGATTCCACGGCAACTGGATACCCGACCAGTCCAAATCCGGTGCAACCACCTAGAAAGAATTTCTTGTGTGCTTCATCGGTCGGGGCGTTCGCATGCCGAACCTGGACAGATCAATCATGAGTCCGCGCTCACGTCGGGGTGATTTTTCGCAGTACCGAGCTGTGTCTCGTTAACGACTCGATCTCTTCGTCAGCGTTGCGATTGAAGTGGTAGACCTCCCCAAGCCCTTCATCGTTGTCTCGAACTCGCCGAAAGCTATCGGTTCCATCGGGGGAGAGCTTAAAGAATTCCTGCATTGGGTTTGCGGTTGGAAAACCCGTCGCGGCTAGTCGATCGAGCCACGGGAAAACAAATAACTCCCCACTCCACGGCTTGGCATCGTAGAGCCCGGCATAACAAGAGAAGTCGGGCGCCTCCGGGGCAGGCCCACTCGCTTCGTCCAATGCCTCTTTCAGCATACTTAATGCCCGACGTGAATAGGCATCGGGCGCGCGACCACACGCGTTGATCATGACGATCGCGGCCAATTTATGCTTTGGATCGATTACCAAGTCGGTAAGGTATCCGGGACATGCACCGCCGTGACCAACAAGTGTCGATGTTCCATGGCGTTCGGCGAAGAAACCGAGGCCCCACGATGTGCGCCAGTCGGGGTCGATCCAGTGCACGCGATGCATTTCCCTTAAGGTGCTAGCGGAGAGAACTTCCGTCGGACCCCCTGCCAACAAGCGAAACTGCCAGGACGCAAAGGAAGCAAGATCTCTTACGCTTGATGTGAAACCCGCGGCCGGCGATATCGCTTTGGTATCGAAACACGGTACGACTTGACGGTCTCCGTTTCGATCCCGAGCCGAATGCCCGATCGCGAGGTCTGTACCATGTAGGTCGTCGGGGAAAAATGGGCGTGTACTCTCGAGACCCAGCGGTTCGATAATGTTTTTGGTGACGTATTCACTGTAGGAAAGACCGCTAACTGCGGCGACGATTTCGCCGGCGATAGTGAGACCTAAGTTTGAGTATTGCCAGTAGGTGTCCGCTGGATAGAGCATGGACTGACCACTAAGCCGCTCTCTGACTTCGTTCTGATCGGGGAAGCGATAATCGGGTGGTGACCAGTAGGGGAAGTCGGATTCTCGCGGTAGACCGGACGAATGCGTTAATAACGACTCGATGGTGATCGGCGTGCTTTCTTCGTTTGGCCGCGTGATTTCAAACCAAGGAAGGAATTGCTGCACTGGGTCCGCCAACTGCAAAACTTTGGCATCGCGTAGTTGCATGACGGCAATACTGGTAAACAGTTTTGAGATCGAACAGATACTGTAGAGCGTGTCTGCGGTGGTCGGTATTTTTTCCGCAGGATTGGCGTGTCCGTAACCTCCGCTCCAGATCAGCTCTTGGTCAACGACAAGACCGGCGGAAAGCCCGGGCAACTGTGCGTAACACTGTTCGGACTCTAGCCAGGCATCAATTAGATGCAAGGTCGATTGGACTCGGGGGTGTCGTATCTTGTCGTTCATGGCAGACGCTCTACAGTCCGACGGCAAATACTATGCCCAGGGATCGTAAGAGCCAAAACTCCAGAGGTGGCCTTCTAAATCTATACAACCATACCCTCTACCTCCATATGCCTGATCAGCGATATCCGAAAAGATTTCGGCTCCTGCCGCTCGTGCCTTCGCGTAATGGGCGTCCACATCTTCCACAACCATATAGATGCCGGCTGTGTTTTGACCGTCCAATTCCAGGGGCGAACTATTGAGTTTTCCGTACGGGTCGTCAGCTTCTCTATGGCCATCTCCCAACATAATCATGGCCATCCCGCAAACGAGTTGAGCGTGGGTAATACCACCGCTCTCACTCGGAACGATCAGGTGCTTTTCAAATCCAAAGGTGAGACACAACCAATCAATGGCTTTTTTGCAATCCTGGTATCGCAAAGTAGGCACTATGCTTATCTTCATGTCGCTACGTTAGTCTCCGTGAATTACCCTTGGTGGTTCGCGACCCCAAACCTACGCCCCTCACCTCAGATTGTCATGGCTGCTAAGAAGGCATGGGGTGTCCAAATTCGCGAGGTTTCTCTGCTGCACCACACCTACTTTGCTAGTGTTTAGCATCTGACGATTTCTGAAAAAAGGTAAGCCATGGACTTCGACATTCCGGAAGATGTCACGACGCTGCTGAAACGCCTCGACAGTTTCATAGACGAGGTGATCAGACCGCTCGAGCAGACTGACGACAACGTACGTTTTTTCGACCACCGTCGTGAGGATGCGCGAACCGATTGGGAACGCGATGGACTGCCGAACGTAGCGTGGGAGGCGCTGTTGGCGAAGGCTAAACGCCTGGCGGATGATGCCGGCTTTTATCGCTATCCATTCCCCAAGCAGTACGGTGGTATGGATGGCACCAATCTAGGCATGGCAATTATCCGCGAGCATCTCGCGGCCAAAGGTTTAGGGCTGCACAACGACCTGCAGAACGAGCATTCCATCGTGGGTAATAACATTGGGCTGTTATTGATGCTGGAATATGGAACGAAAGAGCAGAAGGCAGAGTGGATCAACGATCTAGCAGAAGGTCGGCGCGGTTTTGCGTTCGGTATCACAGAGCCTGACCACGGATCCGATGCCACGCACATGGAAACCCGCGCGGTCCGTGAGGGTGACGAGTGGATCATCAACGGTGAGAAAACGTGGAACACCGGTATCCATACGGCGAAATACGATATGGTCATGGCCCGAGTCAGCGGTGAAGCGGGCGACGGCAGCGGTATCACCGCGTTCTTGACGCCCATGGACTCCCCAGGTGTCAAGATCGAGGAAATGCTCTGGACCTTCAACATGCCGACGGACCACGGCCGTGTCTCGTTCACGAACGTACGTGTCCCTCACGCCTCAATCTTCGGCGGGGAAGGTCGTGGCCTCCAGGTCGTGCAACATTTCTTCAACGAGAACCGTATCCGCCAGGCGGCATCCAGCCTGGGAGCTTCACAGTTCTGTATTGACGAATCCGTGACCTATGCGCGCGCGCGTAAACCGTTCGGGAAACCCCTAGCCGGTAATCAAGGAATCCAGTTCCCACTGGTCGAACTGCAGACTCAGTGTGAGATGCTTCGGGCGCTTATCCACAAGACCGCATGGTTGATGGACAAAAACGGCGCCTTTTCTGTCTCGGACAAGGTGTCGATGTGCAACTATTGGGCAAATCGCCTTTGTTGCGAAGCCGCTGATCGAGCGATGCAGGTGCATGGCGGCCTGGGCTATTCCCGGCACAAGCCCTTCGAGCACATATACCGCCACCACCGCCGCTACCGCATTACCGAAGGTTCGGAGGAAATTCAGATGCGTCGCGTCGCAGGCTACATGTTCGGCTACATGCAGCAACGTGCGCCCAAGGGCGTTGAGGAAAGTTGAATGAGCGCGGTATTTGAGAAAAGCCTGGCTCGCGTTCTCACCCGCGAGATACCAGGCTGCACAGGTCTGGTATCGACCGAGCGATTGTCGGGCGGCGCTAGCCAAGAAACGTACAAACTTATGATCACCGATGCGAGCGGCAATAGGCCGCTGTGTCTACGTCGAGCCCTCGACGGGACAGGGGCTGAGGTCGATAGCGATCTACAGGAATCCGTCGGTCTAGCAACCGAGGCGCTACTTATCAGTAAAGCGCGTGAAGCGTTGGTGCCAGAACCTAAAGTCGATTACGTTTTGAAGGATCGAGACGGTCTCGGTGAGGGGTTCATCATGGAGTGGCTTGAAGGTGAAACCCTTGGCGCGCGCATCGTTCGTTCCCCCGAATTCGAAGACGTTCGTCCCAACCTTGCCCGACAATGCGGCGAGATTCTCGCGCGTATCCATGCCATCGACATTGAAGCGACTGGGCTGGACGAAAAATTGCAGGCACAAACTCCCGAGATTCTCGTCAATCAAACCTGGGAGCGTTATAAACGTTTCAATACCCCGCAACCGATGATCGATTACTCGGCACGCTGGTTGCTGGATCACTTGCCCGTTCAACACGAAGTCACACTCGTCCACAATGACTTTCGCAATGGCAACCTGATGGTCGACTCCACAGGTATCGTAGGCGTGCTTGATTGGGAGATATCTCACATTGGCGACCCGATGCGCGATCTCGGGTGGATTTGCACCAACTCTTGGCGTTTCGGTCGTGCCGATTTACCCGTCGGCGGTTTTGGTATGTACGAGGACCTGGCCGAGGGTTACGAATCGATCTCCGATCGAAAACTCGATCGAGACCACGTTAGATTCTGGGAGGTCTATGGCTCATTCTGGTGGGCGGTGACTACCCTTGTCATGGCGGAACATTTTCGCGTTGGTCCCGACAAGACGGTGGAGCGTCCCGCCATTGGTCGACGTTGCTCTGAAGCTCAGATCGACTGCGTTAACCTGATCATACGGGGACCGGTCACACTCATCGATCCACCGGACCAGGCGGACGATGAGATGCCGGGTATCGGTGAGCTACTCGTCAGCGTGCGCGACTTCCTTCGGGCTGACGTGATGGACTCGTCTAGTGGACGCACTCAGTTCCTGTCGCGGGTCGCCGGTAACTCGCTCGATATCATCTTGCGCGATGGTTCGCTCGGCGCCGAGCATAGGCGACTTGAGCTCGAACGACTGCGCGTGATCTTTGCAAGTAACGACGACCTTTCGGATCTCCGATGGCGGCTCGTTAATGCCTTGCGTGATGCCTCAATGCCGCTAGATCAGGATAGCGTGATCGCCCACCTGCGTGACACTGTGGCCAACCAGTTGGCTATTGATCAACCACGGTATTCTGGTCTCGCCACCGCGCTCGCGGTACGCACATAGGCTCCCGTGCTGTTCTCGGCTACGCCACTGGCTCTAAAGGGTTCAATAACGATTTAATTCCAAAGTCACTAAAACTGCGTGGGGGTTACGAGGCAAGTGAGGTTATTTCCTCGTGCGCCGCGGCCAAATAGTCGAGATCGAAACCATAAAGATCGGCAGCATTACCGTGCAGTACCTTATCGGCAGCATCCCCCAAGCACTCTCGGATCGCGTTAATGCTCGCATGACTCTCGGGCCAGGTACCTTCGTCGTGGGGATAATCGTTGCCCCATAGCATGCAGTCCGAGCCCGTGAAGCCGACGTTGTTAAGCGCAACAGGATCGTCGGTAATCGTGACGAAACCTTGGCGAAGAAAATACTCGCTAGCGCGTAGAGGCAGATCGGTGCGATATAAGTGGCGCCGGCGCTGCATCTGATCCATGGCTTGCAACGCCCACGCGAGCCAACCGCAGTCGGATTCGGTGATGACGAAGCGTAGTTTGGGATGACGTTCTAACACACCCGACGATGTGAGCTCGAGAATTGGCGCCATGCCGGCGGCCATGCCGATCACCGTGTCGAGTTGTTCTGTGTGCTTGACACGGTCTTTGCCCTGATTGATCGCGAGCGCGAGACGCTCCTCACTCATGTGGCCTGGATCTGCGAACTCGCCGCCTAACGCAAGATTGCCGCTGAAGACATGAAAAGTGAGTGGTATGGAAGCTTCCTCTACCATGCTCCAGAGCGGTTCATATAGCTTCAAGCGGTACGGTTGCCATGGCACGACACAGGGCAGAAACAACGTTGCGAAGCCGTCGTCTATGCACTTTCGAGCTTCAGCCAGCGTGTCCTCGATGTCATCGGTCGGAATCATGGCAGCCGGTTTGAATCTTTTGGAGGCCGGCGCGAAGGTTTCGCGTACGTATTCGTTATAAGCGCGTGCGAAGGTTTTAGCGTATTCCCGCGTCTGGCGACTGCCACCGAAATTCAACGCGATGTTGGGGAAGACCACCTGGGCATCCACGCCTTCTCGGGCCATATCACGCATGCGGCGATCCAGGTCCGTGCCGAGAGAAGGATCGGAGCGGAACTCCAACTCGCGGTCCCGCACCGATAGCTTCTTCCAGGAAGAGCGATTCCTGATCTCACCGTTCGTCTCGTCGTCGAGGTCGCCACCCGTGCCGGGCACCAGTAGCGGCATCCGTTCGCGCAAGTGCTCAGGAAGACGAATCCTCAGATCTTTGTTTTCTGCCACATGTGAATCGGCGCTGATGAGTAGGTCGCGATTCACGCTGGACATGATAGGTTCTCCGCAGGTGGTCACCACATCTTAATCATTATTGGCGGCAGACGATTGTTGCCGACATTGGCGATCCGCAAACAGCTTGACGAGGCGAACACGTCGCCTGCGTTGAGAGCCTAAAGGCCCAGTCTAGAAAAAGCTGGGGCTAAATGTGCGTACGTTGTTACGGATTCGATGCAGCCGGCGTTGAGCTCCAATTGTTGAAAGTGCCCCGTTGTTCGGTAGACGTTGTCCACGTTAGAAGGTACGAAACCAAAACGACGGTAATAGTTTGGGTCACCTAACAAGAACAGCGCGTCTAACCCGTTCGCTTTGCTTTCTTCGATGGCGGCCCACATGAGCGAGCTGCCGACCCCTCGAGTTTGTTGGTCGGGATGCACGGATAGAGGGGCCACTTGACCACAAGATAATCGCATGACCGGAGTAAGAGATACGGGTGATACAAAGATGTGGCCGATTATTTGCGGATCTTCGGCCACCAGGTTGACGATGACGTCGTTATCGTTAATAAGCTCGCGCACCAACGTCGCTTCAATAACCTTTTCGCCCAGTAAGTACTGTTCTGCATCAAAGGCAAGCGAAACAACTTCGGTAATGCTGTCTATATCTCGCTCATTGGCTTTTCTAATATTCATTACCGATGCCCAACGCGTTTGCTACAAGAAGATCTGTAAAACGAGTGCCTAGTGCATACAAACGTACGCCTCACGCCGAAACATGTCATCGGTCTTCAAGAGCAGGCGTTTGCTCCGTTGCAGTATGATCTCAGCATCGCAACCGATGAGGTGTTGTTGGATGCGTCGGATTCGTCCCCGGCACTCGTTTTGAGACTCTCCTCAATCGCCTTTGACGGTGTGGGTGCGTACAACTTAATCGACGGAACGAAATTATGAGGGTATCCCTATCATCGTTTGAACCTGACGAATCCGTACAAGAAATTACCAATACATTGAAGCGGGAAGGGGGCGTCATATTACAAAACCTTGCACCGCCAGATTTACTCGATTCGGTATACGAAGAGATACAGGAGAACGTTCCGGAGGCAGCTCAAAAATCGTCTACCCATCTCTGGCCTGACGGCAACAGGACGGTCGGCGCCCTTGCCGCCGTGAGCTCTATTTTTGCGGAAGAATTGTTGATTCATCCGAAAGTGCTAGAGATCGTTGATGCGATGCTCTTGCCGAAGCGAACGATGGCGCTCCAACCCATCGACGACGCGTCAAATTCGCCACCGGCAGATCGCCTGACTGTTGGTGATGGTTTGTGGGCTATCACGGAAAATGAACAAAAAAGTAGTCAGCTGGTGTGGCAAGTGTCGGATCCCGACAGAGGACCGAATTGTGATCATTACAATCTCGGCGCTTCCGTCATGTTGGAAGTGCGTGAGGGCAATGAAAACCAGGTGCTCCACCGAGAGAACGCGATTTACCAGCCGTACATCGGCTATATCCCCAAGATGCGGGAATTCGTGGTGTCCGTCATGTGGGCGGCCACCGACTTTTCCGAGGAAAATGGTGCCACCCGTCTTGTGCCTGGAAGCCACACCTGGTCAGAAGATCGAATTGCAAAGGAAAATGAGATAGCTCAAGCCGTCATGCCCAAAGGCTCTGCCGTCATGTGGCTTTCACGCACTCTGCATGGTGCTGGGAAAAGCCGACTTTCAGAACGGCGAACCGGATTTTTCCATTCGTTCATCCCCGATTGGCTTAGACAAGAGGAAAATCAGTACTTATCTATCCCCCCGGAAATAGCTGAGAAACTATCGGACAGGGCTAAACAGGTGATCGGATATTCGTCGAGTAATTCTCTCGGTTGGGTTAAGGGCAGGGCGAAGGAGAACCTCTTAGTCGAGGGATCAGGAGCGCCGATTTAGATAGCCTCAAGCGATGGGTTCACATCGAATTCGTGGAACGGCCTCTCACCTAACTAGTACTATATTCGTCTCATGGACTACGCCTGCGATCGCAATGCGGGTCATGATTGCATCTTCCGGTCTGCGTATGGATAGTGGATTAAATCAGGGCTCCCAGGGGTAGACCATGTTGAATGAGAAAGGTCTCGCTGCTTTCTTGCGAAAGTCGATCCGGCGTCATGATGTCCCGGGGGCTAGTTTTGCCGTTTTACGCAACGACAGAATCGTTCGACGCGCCCAAGCCGGTGTCGTCAATCTCGATTCGAAAATTCCTGTGACTGACAACGCAGTGTTTCAGATCGGATCGATCACGAAGCCGCTCACCGCCACACTTGTGATGCAGCTCGTCGACGAAGGATTGGTAGGCCTGGATGCTCCGCTAGTCGAATATCTCCCGGACTTCCGGGTCGCACGATTGGACGTGAGCCAAACCGTCACGATTCGTGAACTTCTTTGTCACACAAGCGGCATCGACGGTGACCTCTTTGTGGATACGGGACGTGGCGATGAATCGATACGGCGCTTTATGGACCGATGCACCATGGTCCCAAGCCTCTTCGAGCGCGGCGCGATGATGAGTTATTGCAACCTCGGATTCGCTGCCTTGGGTCGGGTGTTGGAAGTGGTGCGTAATAAACCGTTCGATCAGGTGATGGTTGATCACCTATTCAAGCCACTCGGTATGAAGCACGCGTTCGCGAGTCCAGAGCACGCTATCAGGTTCAATTGTGCGATTGGCCACGTGCCCCGCAGTCCTACCAGAGGCTGGCAAGCGAGCAAGAGACCATATCTGTCATTCGGGCAAGCGGCAGCGGGGTCGGTGCCGAGCATGTCGGCTAACGATCTTTTGCAGGTTGCCAGGCTGCATCTAAACGCCGGTAGATTGGGGAGCGGCTCGCGCATGCTGACCAGCCGTTCTGCTCGTGCCATGCAGCGCCGTCAAATCAAGCTGCCTCGACATGCGCCACACGGGGTCACCGGATGGGGTCTTGGCTGGTTTCTCATGAATTGGAATGGCCAACGCGTCTATGGGCACGATGGCGGGACGATTGGCCAATTTGCGTATCTCCGGATCTTTCCTGAAAAGGGTATCGCCGTCGCGCTGTTGACCAATGGCGGTCGTGCGGGATTGCTCTTCGACGACGTCTGCAACGAGGTGATCAGCCCCCTTGTACTAGCAGAACCACCGGTGCTTCCTGCCCCTCTAGCAGACCAACCGGACTACAGACGATTCGAAGGCCGCTACGAGAACATGGGATCCATAGTTGACATCAAGTGCAAGAAGGACCGTCTAATGCTTTCGAGCACCGATCGTGACACGGGCCAGCCCGGCTATAAGCGAGCGTTGCCGCTCGTGTTTTTGGACTCCGGAACGGCGCGGCTCGACGGCGGCAATGCCGAGCTTGACAAGATCGGCTGGTACTTTACGAACGAGGATGAGTCGGGTCGGCCGCGATACGTGCAATCCGGTTTTCGACAGCTGAAGAGGAGCGCGTAGGGTTTCATGGCCTACAACCCTTGGCTCTCGCCGAAAGCCGTTATGCTTCTTGAGCTTGGTTCAGATACAAAACCTGCACAAATTACACAGGCTCAGCGAAAAACGGCTAACAATCGTACTTCGACGCTTCGACGCGGGGGCACGTCTTGTGGAACATTTGGGTCATCGAACGACGTGTGAGGACACGCTTGAGCATAGCCGTCACGTGTATCAAGTTGTTTAATGAAGAGAACCTCGTCTGTCCGCATCCGGTTGAAATACCACAACTCGTGCCTGGGATTAAACAGAGGCATCGACGATTTATTTGAAGCGTTATTGCCCGTGTAGTAGTAGTCGACGATGTCGTTTTCGGCAAGCGTTGTAGCGTCGATTACTGCAAGAGGATTGTTCCGCGCCTCATGGTCAAAAGGCTGCCACGAGTTGTACCAAGCAAAATCCGCAGTTTCGTAGTCGGCTGGATCGAGATGGCGTGATTCAAGAGTCTTAAGGGAGGCAGAACGCGGATCTTTTAAACTGTAATCACAATGGAGAAATCGGGCATACGCGCTATTGAAATTGGACTTGTCCTCCGTCCGAACGACATGGTTGGTGATAAACACCTCGTTGGCACCACTAACTTCCCGTGTTAATCGCTCGATTTCGGCGTAGTACAACGACTTAACTGAATCCTCGTCGCCAAAGTTCGCAACTGCCGATACGTGATCGACTAGCGCAAAGCCGTTTACATCGAGACTTAATTCATCGCGCTTAGCGCGCGCATCGCGTATGAACACATTGTGCTTGCGGGTATTTGCGCGTCTAGACTCACGACTGCCGATGCTGGCCAACCCAGCTCGGTGACGCCACTCGTCATTGAGATAACGCACTTCTGCTTCAACAGTTAGGGTCACTTCACCTCCTATAACGATTGCCTTCGCGCTAGAAACATAGCGAACGAGACAATAGTATGCACCATCCTCATCGATCAAGCCGCTGACCGGCATCAAGCGGAAAATA
>JAKUTH010000057.1 GCA_022448085.1 Pseudomonadales bacterium
CTTGCGAACCCCACACTCTAACGCTTGCCATGCATTGGCAAGAGCCAACGCGCGCGTATCGTGAAAGTGCGCGGAGAGCCGTTCGGACCCGAATACTGTACACATACGGTTAAAAAGCGACTTCACCTGCGAAGGGTTTGCCGCGCCTATCGTGTCAGCAATAATGACTTCCGAAGCGCCCGCGTCGAACATCGTGCGTCCCAACGATTCAATATGCTCTTCGGCAACGGGTCCCTCGTACGGACACCCCAACGCCACCGATAGATACGCTCGTGCTTCGAGTCCGTCTTTGCGCGCCTGTTGAACAATGTCAGAGCAGACCGCGATGGTTTCAGTGAGACCCATGTTGATGTTCTTGACGTTCATCGTCTCCGTGGCCGAAAGAACGACTGCCACGGACCGAATACCGGATGCTTTGGCCAGTTCGTAGCCCTTGTAGTTGGGAACGAGCGAACTGAAGGCGGCACCATCCAAATCCAAAGACGCTACCACTTCAGACGCCCCAACCATTTTTGGGACAGCCCGGGGACTCACGAAACTGGCAACTTCGACAGCAGGAACGCCCGCAGCAACCAACGCATTTATAAGGGTGACGCGATCGCGGGGAGTGACCGTAGCGGATTCGTTCTGTAACCCATCTCGAGGTCCGACATCGTTGATGATTACTTTTTCCATCCGGCAAACCCTATGCGAAGTGCAACACTCGTGTCTCGACGAACTAATTCGCGGCGACCCTGAAGGCGCGTACACGCCGAAACTTGTGGTGCGACTACGCTAGCCAAACCCGCCCAAAAAATACGCACACCCGAACCGATGTGCCGGCCAAGGCGCTCGACCAAAATACACCAAATATCCAAGCCAGCCTATGGTCTCGTTGCCGTCTCAAAGTAGGAACTTAAATATTTCCACGCTGCTTCAATAGCCTCCTATGTCGATGCCATTTCTAGCTGTGGGACCGCACTGAACATATGCTTTGTTCGCCGACTTACTAACGGACATTCTCTGTTTAAGTGGCATGTTGCTTGTCCCACTTCATCAACAAGGCCGGAAAGAGGAACAGGTCGATCAGTAATGCCGAGACAAATGCGATGGAAGAGAACAATGCAAAACCGTGGAGTGGCTCGAAGAAAGCTAGCAATAGAACAAGAAATCCGAAACACAAACTAAGCGTTGTAATTATCAGAGCAAATCCGACGGTTTCAAACGCGTACAGGACGGATTCTTCGGGCGTCAAATTCTTTTCTCTTCTTGCGAGAAGGTACTTACTTAAAAAGTGAACCGTGAAGTCCACGATAATCCCCAACGTGGTCCCCATTCCTAGAGATACCAGCATATTGACTTCACCGCTTACCAAACCCCAGATACCAAACGCAACTCCAATGGGCAATAAGTTCGTCAATACGGTAATGCTTCCGTAACGGAGGGACCTAAAGAACAATGTGATGGTCACGGTTATGAGTACTAGGCCGATACCAAGCGCATAAAAGAGTTGGGTCGCAATCACGTTACCCATGAAGGCAAATATGGTCCGCATTCCTGATCCCGTCGAGACCATCCCTCGTGGCATATTCGCTTGGATATATTCGTTTACTTTTTCGTCGAATTCGCGGTAATCCTTGGCACCCATTTCGATCAGTGACGCGACAACCTTGGTGGATTTTTTGTCCTGACTAATCGAGTTATTTAAATCAAGACCGAAGGGCAAGGACATTTCATAGAAGAAGAGATATTGCGCACTTAAATCGGATTCTTCGGGGACCGCATACCATTCCTGATCACCCCCGTGGAGGGTTCGATTGAGGTTCTTCATGATTCTCGATAGGGAGTAGACGTGGAGGACTTCGTTATTCGACGCCAACCATTCCGAAAACTTATCCAACTGCAACAAAAACTGTGGGTCAGAAACTGATTCATTCGGGTTGGTAAGTTCGTAACTGACGGGAAACGTCGCGCCCAGTCGTTCACTAAGCCACGCAGTATCGGCTGCCAGGCTGCTATACCGCTCAGAGTAGAATTTTAGGGGGTTATCATTGATTTGATTTAACGGGATGAAGATCATGAGAAGGCATGAGGCAACCGGGATAATGAAAAAAAGGCGCTTATGATTATTTAGGCTAAATCGACCCAGCTTATTGGAAAGAATCTTATACGTGTCAACTTGTTTTGGTTTCGTTATACGGACGAAACTCACGAGTGGCGCTAACAAGAAAATAGTGAAAACAAATGCCAACGTTACGCCAACGGCAATTCCGTTGCCTATCATTTGTAGCGGCACAATAGGCGTCAAATTAAGAGATAGGAATCCAATTGCCGTGGTTATCGACGTGAGAAAAAGTGGCTGCAAGTTCAAGGTAAGACTCTCTAGGATCGCTGGCTTGCCACTACCCGCTGAATCTAGGTGTTGGAAATATAAAAGGAACAAGTGCACACAATCAGCGACGGCTAGTGTGGCGATGAGAATCGGCACCATAATGAATGGCTGACTTACCGTTCCACCGATAATACCGACAGCGCCCATGGAACTAATCACGCTAACCACGATGACAAAGAATGAGCCCGCAACGGCCACGACACTTCTGAGAAGCAAATAGAGGGTTAGCAAAATAACGACCAAGAGCGCAGGGATTAAAAACGGCACCTGACTTTTGATCAGAATGGGGCTGAGATACTCGACGTATACGATTCCAGATATTTTGAATTCAATTTCCGGATAACTGTCTTCAGCTTCCCGTAGAAAACTCATCGCATATTCGACAGATTCCTTGTATTCCTTTTCTATATCGTCTCTTGGCGGATCAAGTACGATATTAATAACGGCCGTTTTCTTGTCTCTCGAGATGACCGCTCCATACGCGAGTTCTTCACTTTCTATTGCGGTTTCTTTTTGGTCGATGATTTCACGATCATAAGAGATGGCATTCTCAATAAACGGCTCGACAAACAAGTCGTCGTTTATTGCGAATACGTATGAGTAGTTTGTTATCGAATCAATCCGCAAAGAGTACGGAACACGCCAACTTTTTTCGGTTAACTCTTCTATTAAATCTAATGTTCGAGGGGTGAAGACGGTCCCGTCTTCCACGCCAATGGCAATGACCAAGTTGTCCATCGTCGAGTAGGTCTCTTCAATCTCGAAATGGGTCTCGGTATTGGGATCATTTTCGGGGAAGAACTGTTCCATATCCGGCGAGAATCTGAGATTTGGGAGGCCTAGACCCAATCCCAAAAGCACGATCAGCGAAAAGGCAATACACCAAAGTCGGTGGCGGATAATGGTTTCCGCGATCCACGATGCGTCAAACATTTTGCGCATACAGTCAACTTCCCAGGAAATAGATAAATTCGAGTCTCACGAAGTCGTCGTCGCGAATATATTCGGACATCTGATTGCCTCCGTTCGTTGTCAGTCCGCCGTTAAAATACAAGGATTCGAGGGAGAGTTTGCAGCAACCCCCAATCCGTCGGGACGCTTCAACGAATACATTGGTTTCCCCCGAATCTTCGTTCCACAGCACGCCGGAAAGAATTTGGGAGTCATAGAGATCGTTGAACGTTAGTCGTGTTCCAACTGCTATTGGAGAGCTCCGCTGTCTATCGTCATGATTGATTTCCATCAGCCAACCCAAATCGAGTCTCGTATCAAATATCCCTACTTGCGTGTACTCAAACCCAGCCGTCGCTGCCGAAAATCTTTCGCCTTGGCCAGATCGACTGATTGCTTCAAGTTTCACGGCCATTCCGCCGATGATGTATAGAAGCTCGAGTCCTGTTTGCTCGATAACGCTGTAATACGGTGCCAAGCTCGGCGAGCCTTCTCTTAATACAGATAGGAACTCAGGTTCTCTGCTGGTACCCGAGAAATGCGAAAGGGCTAGCTGCGTGTTCTCGTAGTCTTGATTCCACCTGATCGCGAAGTCAATTCGGCGGTTCTTCGCACCTGATTCATATTCAGCGGAGTCGAGGTCAATGGGAATGGGGCCACGCAGTCTCCCGTTTTCACCAGGGAACGTCCGTTCCCGAAACCCAAGCAGTGCATAAAGGTCGATCGTTCCCCAGTTTCCTTCAAACGAGAGGTTGATCATCGGTTGGCCGAGTTTGTCTTCGCCATCAAAGCTCTCGACTAGGTCCGTTTGATTGATGATGTCGACCCTATGGAATGTTTCGGTGACACCCCAGAAATCTTTCCTAATGCCTACCCTCGTTTCGATGGAATCTTTCACGTCAACCCAACTGAGCTCTTGGATATCGATAAGGTTTCGTCGACTATCGACAGAATCTCCACGAAATTTAGGTTTGAACGTAAAAGACGATTTTTGGTCTCTCAACCGTACGTATAATTCCGGAGAGAAGGTGACGGACGCGTGAAATTTGTCTTGGTCCGAGGGGCCTGTTTTCCCGAAAAACCGGTTTTCGTAGGAGATATCTCCATACATTTCTAGATCGTCACGGCGAATTCGTTCGCGCCCCTTTGGCAGGGGAGATGCTTCGCCAGCGTTGAGTCTTTTGAGTTTAGCTAGGCCCGTAGACGGCACCGGCGAATCTGGTGGCGAGCGTTCCCGATCAAGTGTGGCGTTAACCGCAGTGGCGGTGTTGCGGCTTGACTCCAGCAACAACCAGCTGTTGGAAAAACCTTCCAGTCGGACTTTCACTAACAAATCCCGGGCACTAACGTGGTATGCGAGTACCCGGTACCAGGTCTGACGATCGATCAGAACAGGTTCGATAGTCACGTCAAGTTCTAGGGACTGGATCACGTGCTGGCGTTTTACTATGGCGTTTTGCTCGTTGAGGAAGCTTCCGAAGACGATGGCATCATGGCCTGCGTACGAAGCCGCCGCGATCGTTACAACAGCTACGGCCAGTATCTTGAGCATTGTTGCTTTGACGAATGTTTCCTTAATACGACGTGTCATGGGCTCTGCATCGTGTAGAAGAAACGACAAGTACCGGCCGTGCAACCGACATGTATGTCGGTATCTCAGGCTGATCAACGAGTCGATGTACTGCGACCGATGGCTGCTTTAGTTAGAGGGAACTTACCTATTTCGCTCTCTTTAAACTATTTTGAGTAAAGTCTTTGTTCGTTAAACCCGTATTAAATGTCAGTTGCTCAAACAATAGAGTTGTAGTTTTTTTCGTTTGATGATTGATCATCTCTATTTCGGTCGGTCGCCAAATTCTTTCAAGGTATTTCTTGTAATTTTTGAAGTACTGGGTTTTCAAATGAAAAGATTTTTTGTCGTAGTGATGTATTTGCCGGATGAGGAAGTTCTCTTTTTCGATCCACACTAGTTGCTTCGTATAACCAGAGTAAGGATCTAGCGGAACGCGCTCGATCAAAAAGAACTCATCGCCATCAAAAGAGTCATCCTTTATATATCGGTGAGAGTATTTTTCGATTTCTTGAAAAGACAAGTCTTCTAGTGAGAACTCACTTCCTAAAAAAGGCCCCGTTCTGTTCTTGGAAGCAACGCGTTTCACCCGTTTAAGCGCGGGGAGGTACAGCCACTGCTCATCCGAACCTACCTTATGCGCATAACTTAAAACGGCGACACCACGGACGTCTCTAGGACTATCAAACACGATCAGGCTCTTGTCCCCATCATTTGCAATTTCGAGAAGTCTCATCTCCATGACTCTTTCGGTTACGAATCCTTTTCTATCTTTCAACAGCATCTTTAGGGTGGTTTTGCTGTCCCCATAACCGGAAAAATTGCTATCGGAAGCCTTAGCGATTTCGAGACCTCGATCGAGGTCGTTGGTAGATGACGCAGCGTTAGCCACACCGAGAGCGAGGATGTGACCGAGGACAATAAGCAAGCGTGTTGTTTTCATAAGGTGCCTTCACTGAGGACACCAGCTTTTTTTAGCCGGGATTCCAACAACACAACTTTTCCTAAGGCTGCTAAGCCGAAAATAAATCCAAGGATACCAAGTGCTTCCATCAAATATCTCTTTACTCCATTGATTTTGTGTGTACCTCGTTCAATTCATCAAAAATCCGCTCATCCGTCGCATGTGAGTCAAAGATCAGTGCGGCAATGTAGATCCCGTCACCACCCGCAGGTGGTCCAGGTCTGCGCCACCATAGCGATCGAGTCCGGAAGGCCGGGATGTCCAGAGTGCGACCGGCAGAATCGGTCGGCGCGCAGTATGTGCGCGCCATTGCCCGGGTCATTGCGTGGCCTACATTCATGTCGCGAATTGTCAATTCTTTAGACGAGCAGGCGATCGGGTGATTCAAGGATCGCCCTGATGTTCGCTAGGAATTCCGCAGCCGGTGCTCCGTCCAGTACCTGATGATCCCACGTGAGTGACAAGCGCATACGCTGGCACTTTTTTGGTGTGTCGCCTTCCCATGCTAGGGCATCATAAATGCGACCGACGCCGAGAATGCCGGTCTGTGGCGCGTTCAGGATTGGTGTGAAGCTGTCCACGCCGTACATGCCCAGTGAGGTCACCGTGAAGGTTCCGCCCTGAACGTCCTCGAGTTCGAGCGAACCACTTCGCGCTTTCTGTGCTAGTTCAGCAGACAGGCGCGCGACGGTCTTCAAATCCTTGCTGCTCAAATCGTGGATGACCGGTACGACCAGCCCTTCCTCAAGGGCAACCGCTATGCCAATGTTCACGCTGTTGTGGCTGACGATGGCGTTGTCAACAAATGCTGAATTGATCCGTGGATGCTCGAGGAGAGCTTTGGCAGATGCGAACACGATGAGATCCGTGTAACTGACACGTATACCTTCACTTGTCCATTCGTCGACGAGACGGGCACGCAACTTCACGGCTTTGTCCATGTCGACTTCCATATCCATGGTGAGCTGAGCCGTGTCCGCGAGACTCGCACGCATTCGCTGGGCGATGGTTTTGCGTACCCCCCGTATCGGTGCAGAACTGGCGATTTCAAGGCCCGACGATACGTTCTCCGGAGACGCGGAGGCTCGCTCAACGTCGTCCTTAGTGATACGGCCCCGCGGCCCAGTTCCTTCGACGTTACCAAGGTCAACACCAAGCTCGGATGCGAGTTTACGTGCTGCGGGCGAAGATGGGCGTCGCTCCGTCGTAGCCGTGGTTGTACTCCTAGGTTCGCTGGGAGCTGGGGCTGCTTTGGGTGCCAGAGAAGTGGGTTCAGGCATGTTCGGCGGTTCGGTTTCTGGTCGATGGGTCGGTGTCGGCAAGACCTCTGGAATCTCCTCGCCTGGTGCATAGATGAACCCGACGACATGGCCGGGTTCTAGTGTGGTGCCTTCGGCGATAAGGTGTTTCACCGTACCTTCTGTCTCTGCGTCGACGTCTACCTCCACCTTTTCTGTCTCAAGACGATATAGCAGATCGCCTGGTTGCACGATGGCGCCATCGGCGACGTACCATTCCTCAAGGTTGCCCTCGGTCATCGTCATACCAACTTTAATTAGGTAGATTTCAGCCGGCATTTCGGGCTTCGTTCAATTCCCACGCGGGCACTAATGCGCCGTTCTTTGCGGCAGCGTGAAGCGCGCGTTCGACGTCGATGACCCAGGGTCCGTCGCGTTCAATGGCCAATATTGCGCGCTGGCAGGGTTTCAACACGCGCTCACGCTCGCCGTCTAGAGCCAAGACACAAGGTCCGATTATTTCGAGACTATGACCGAGTGCGACGCGCTGCAGAGAGCAAATACCGACGTCCTGGAACAATCCCGGAGCAATGGGTGCGCGTACCCACCTGCGTGCGGA
Organism: Pseudomonadales bacterium; assembly: GCA_022448085.1. Taxonomy (GTDB): domain Bacteria; phylum Pseudomonadota; class Gammaproteobacteria; order Pseudomonadales; family Azotimanducaceae; genus UBA11889. The sequence continues at coordinate 7,714 of JAKUTH010000057.1, forward strand.
GGCCGGGTTTGATGAGAGTTCAATGACGAGACCGGCATCCACCGTTGTATTGAGGGGCTCAAGTAATCCGCCAATCGCAGTCATGCCAACTGCCGCGGGGTTGGCGTGAGTGAGAAACGCCGTCCTCAGCTGGCCACAGTCTAAGAGTGCGCGAGCGCCGATAAATCGGTCCATGGAGACCACCGCGTCGATCAGCGCGATATCGTCATCCTCGTCGTCGATCCGTACGTGAATGACTTTCTGCTGATCCGCCACGTCGTCGAAGCAGACCATTTCCGAGGCGATCAACGCTGCTGCGACGCCGACAACGGTGGCCTCGTGAATAACGGGAAATACGTTATTTGTACCCGTCGAAATCGGGAGCAACGGTGCATTCAACCAGCCTTTCACAAAAGCACGGTTGGTGCCGTCGCCACCGAGAGTAATCACTACTCGGCAGTCGAAGTCCTTCATATCAACCGCTACACGGGTTGTATCGCGCGCGGTCCCGGTTCCCAGACTTTCGATCGGCGTCGCGCTAATGTTCGCGTCTTCTATCGCACTTCGGGTGATTCGGTGTGTATCGTCGAAATAGACAATCGGCGCATGTCCGACTGCGGCGATACCGACTAAACAGCGTGCGACGATCGAGCATTTTTCTTGGTTGTCAAACACCGATGCGCGGGCAACCAAACGCCGAATGTCCTTTCCAGAGGCTGGATTTGCTGCGATCCCGATCGGGCGTTTCATACGTCGAGCAGCGTCCGTGCCTCCGCAACAATCTTATCGGCGTTTGGGATGTAGCTTTGCTCGAGCTGCGGGCTGAAGGGCACCGGGGAAAATGGCGCACCTACACGCGCGACCGGAGCATCAAGATAGTCGAATGCTAGCTCTTGAATTTGCGCCGCGATCTCACCGCCCATTCCGCCGAACCGTACTGCTTCGTGCACAACCATCGCACGATGGGTTCTTTTTACGGACTCGATGACCACGTTTGTGTCGAGCGGTTGTAGGGATCTCAGGTCCACCACTTCTGTTTCAACTCCGAGACTCGAGAGCGCCTCGGCGGCCTTTACGGATTCGTGCACCATGCGACTGTACGTCACAATCGTAAAGTTCTCGCCGGGCCGGACGATGGACGCTTCACCAATTGGCACAGTATAAGAGTCCTCTGGTACCTCGCCTTTCATCCCCAACGACATCTTGTTCAGCACTACGAACACTGGATTGTCGTCTCGCGAGGCGCTGATGATCAGGCCTTTAGCATCGTATGGCGTGGCTGGCATGACGACCTTGAGACCCGGTAGATGACACAACCATGCCTCGAGGCTTTGTGAATGTTGCGCGGCCATGCTAATTCCGGCGCCGGACATGGTGAGCACGGTGATCGGAAGATATGCGGTGCCGCCGAACATGTATCGCATCTTGGCCATTTGATTGGTGATCTCGTCCATGCACTCACCCATGAAGTCCATAAACATAATATCGATTATCGGCCTCAGTCCCGTGGCAGCAGCGCCGACACCAAGGCCAACGATGCCTTCCTCGCTGATTGGCGTGTCAATCACGCGTTCGGCGCCGAACTCCTCCAAGAGGCCCTTGTAGTATCCGAATACGCTACCGGCCCCAGCAACGTCTTCACCAGCAACGAACGCGTCGGGTTGTTCAGTCAATACAGCGCGTACCGCTTCGTTGATTGCTGCAACATAGGTAAGTTCACGTGCTTCCGGTTGTGTTTTTGATTCAGCCATCGGTTTTTCCCCTGCTTGAGGCTCGTATCACTTGTAGACGTCGTCGAGCAGGGCAGCCGGATCTGGCATCGGGCTTGCTTCCGCGAACTCAATACCGGCTTGTACTTCTGCCTCCACCTTGTCGTGGACAACTTTAGCTTCCTCGGCACTAACGATGTTTTGCTCAATTAGCGTAGCCTCGAAAAGCGTAATGGGGTCACGCTGTTGCCACTTGGCAAGTTCATCGTCGCTTCGATACGACAGGCCCATTCCGCGAACACCAACGTGATCGAAGAAACGATATGTCTTGCATTCCAGAAGCGTGGGTCCTTCGCCTGCACGGGCGCGCTTGATGGCTTCGCCGGCAGCTTCGTAGACGGCTACCGCATCCATTCCGTCAACGACGACGCCGGGCATGCCGTAGCCGCGGGCACGATCGGCGACATCGACGATCGCCTGATGGTGGGCCTGCGGCGTGTATTCCCCATAGCCGTTGTTCTCACAGATGAAAACGATTGGCAGTTTGTACAGAGCTGCCATATTGGCCGCCTCGTGGACCGAGCCCTCATTGCTTGCACCGTCGCCAAAAAAGGAGACGGCGACGTTCCCGGATTTCTTGAACTTGTTCGTGAATGCGGCACCTACAGCGATCGGTGGTCCAGCACCGACGATGCCATTTGCACCAAGCATGCCGATCTGCATGTCGGAGATGTGCATGCTGCCACCTTTGCCCTTGCAGTACCCGTCGACACGTCCAAATATCTCCGCGAACATCTTGTGGAATTCTCCTCCTTTGGCGATCAGATGACCGTGACCGCGATGCGTGCTCGTGATTTGATCAGCGTCGGACAAGTGAACCATAACGCCCGCCGCGACCGCTTCCTCGCCAACATATAGATGTAGCGCCCCGGGAATCTTCCCCGCTTCCATGAGTTTTCCCGCCTCCTGCTCGAAAATCCGAATACGTACCATGCGCCTGTGAATATCGCGTAACACATCATCGCTTGGCTGCATCGTCACACTCGTCTCCCTCTGATTAACCTCATTATTGTGCTGGACCCTCCGACCGAAAGGTAGGCCTACGTATGCCCAATCTGGGGGAATGTACTAGTAACGTTAAGGGATGAGGCTGGAGACGCTTTGTCGACAGTTTCATTCGTTCCGCTCAGGATCGTTCCAGTCATCTCCTCTATTTCGGAGATTGGTCTCTTCTTGGATGCTGCCTTCAATACCAAATAATCTGAGTTCTGGCTCTTCGCCGAGACCTGTCATGGTTGTTGGGATCGGGTCACACCCAGAGTCTACTCAAATTGCCATGGACGGGCGCAGACAGCGTTCTTACACCCTTAACCCATCACTCGCGTAGCGTCAGAATCCCTTCTCCCGTCATCGGTACAAATCGCACCGGCAAAACGTTGCGGGTCGACAATTCTCCGGCCGAATCCCGAGTTACTACAGCAAGTTCTTGGTCGCCGTCCGCGTCCCCCAGCGGCATTACTAATTTACCGCCATTAGCGAGCTGGGAGAGCAACTGCAGCGGAACAGACGATGCGACTGCCGTGACGAGAATTCCATCGAAAGGCGCCTCTTCCGGCCATCCGTACCAGCCGTCTCCTGTCCTTATCGACACGTTGGTGTACCCCAGGGACTTGAGGCGACGTTCCGCTGAACGAGCTAGTTCCGGTACGATCTCTATGGAATAAACATGAGTAACAAGCTCCGCAGCAATGGCTGCCTGATATCCCGATCCCGTGCCAATTTCCAGAATCCGATCGCCAGGTTGCGAGTCAATTAGATGAGTCATCAACGCAACGATAAAGGGTTGAGAAATGGTTTGACCGTGACCGATTCGAAGTGGGTGGTTTTCAAAGGCTCGATTCAATGAACGCTCGGGAACGAACTCAGAGCGATCGACTTGTGCAATCGCTGCTAAGACGGTACGGCTAATCTCATCGACAGCGGTGTAGGAACTCGTTAAACGAGTGCTCGTCTCAATGGCCTTTAACATGTCGTCCATGCGATTGATCGTCGACGAGTCCTTACCCCAAGCAGGATCAACTAAGGATAGACAGATGCACCACAGACTCGCTATAGCAGTACGGCGCAACCACTTACAAGTTATCTCTACGCTTGAGGAGTTTTGCGAATACTTTTTCGAATGGGGTGCTTTCTGCATGTCGGGGATTTAATCAGTTCACGGTTGCTTCCAGTGTCCTCTTTATCGTAATTAACGGCTATATTCTGGTGACTCGGGGCCAGGCCGTTGCGAAGTGGAAATCTCGCACTTGACTTCTCATTAGACAAAACGACGCCCGCACTACTAGGACCGTTTTCGGTCACAATACGGTTGGTGCCCATGAACGATTCCGACAACATGCAGCAATCTCCATCTAAGGTGGGTCGTTTCCTGTGTCGATTGGGCTTTCACGACTATCGGGTGGTGGAAAAAACCTTCCAATTTGGTGCAGGTAGCGGGGTGGAGAAGGTTGAATGTCGACGCTGCGGACTGATAGTTATGCGTCAAGGGTGAACTAGCACCGATTCCGAGAGATGCGTATTGGTGGAATTAACGCTTTTTGAAGCCTCGACGCGCGCCCTGGTGACCATCATTGTCAACCTAATGGCCTTCAAGTTTATTATGGTGTTCATCGACGGCGGACGCGGTGTTGACGACAATAGATGGTATTGCCGCTCACGCAACGATTGAACCCGAATACTGGACGGCTGCCCGACAGCGCAGACAATTGTTGACGATTGTGGACGGTCTGCTGGTAAATATAGGCAACGACACTGGAGTAGAGAATGACTGATTCCACACCCTACGTACCCCCAATGGTCTGGAAAGGGGAAGAGGAAAGTGAGAGCCGATTCGCCAACATCAACCGACCTGTCGCGGGACCGACCCACGACAAAGAATTACCGGTTGGCAAACATCCGTTGCAGCTTTATTCGCTCGGGACTCCCAATGGCGTCAAGGTCACCATGCTGCTGGAGGAACTACTGGCAATTGGGAAAGACGGTGCGGAGTACGATGCATGGCTGATCAATATCGGCCAGGGGGACCAATTCGGCAGCGGCTTCGTGGATATCAACCCGAATTCGAAGATACCGGCAATGGTCGATCACAGTACAACGCCGCCGACCCGAGTGTTCGAATCGGGCGCGATCATGTTGTACCTGGCGGAGAAATTCGAAGCCTTTGTACCGATGCAGGGGCCGGAGCGTGCCGAGTGCCTTTCATGGCTTTTCTGGCAGATAGGCAGTGCCCCGTATCTTGGTGGTGGCTTCGGTCACTTTTACGCCTATGCCCCGGAAAAATGGGAGTATCCGATCAATCGTTATGCGATGGAGATCAAGCGACAACTGGATGTGCTTGATCGCGACCTGGCATCGCGCCGGTTCCTCTGTGGTGATGAGTACAACATTGCCGATATGGCAACCTACAGTTGGTATGGTCAGCTGGTACTCACCGGTCTGTATGAATCCAAAGAATTTCTCGATGTGGCGTCTTATACCAACGTCGTGCGATGGGCGACCGAAATCCACGAACGACCGGCGGTACGACGCGGCAGAAAGATCAATCGAGCCAGTAAGAACGGCTTGGCAGAACGGCACGATGCCAGCGATCTGGATGCTCTCGAGAAGAAGTAACGGCACGACAGATACACAAGTGACGAGTCGTATAGCAGGGTCGTATGGCAAGGTCGTAGCGCAAGATAGAAGCGAAGAGGTGCATGCTTGAGGGCGTACGTCCGCGTCGTACAAAACCCGACTTGCCGTTGGACCACTTATGACAGCTTGCGCCTCGGCCGCGAACCGATGTTGTGGCCACGGTCACAGAAATGCCCCGGGCCTCGCCGGTTTGAGTCAAGGCCAGCGTCAATTAGTCGCCGATGACAATTATTTCGAACCTACGTCTCTCGCCGAGACCTGTCATGGCTCTTGAGAATGGGTCACGGTTGGGCGTGATCTCGTAGAGCCCTCCAGAAGGGCTTGTAGTAATTGCCGCGAAACATCGGGTACCTGTCATCAAGTTCTAAACTGGCGCTATCATCGTTTTTACAACCGCGGATGATCCAAGGCACAGAATGAAAATAGGTATTTCGCTTCCGGTTAGGGAGTTTGAGAACGATTTGGGTGCTATCAAGGAGTTCGCGCAGACCGCGGACGAGCTCGGTTATACGCATTTGCGGGTGCCCGATCAGGTGTTGAGACCCAATAGTGGGCACTTGCACGAACCAATGATGCTCCTGGCATACGTCGCGGCGGTCACGGAGCGCATAGAGCTCGTACCGTCGGTCATAGTGACTCCGTCAAGACAGACGGTGTTGCTCGCGAAGCAAGCTGCCGAGCTTGACGTATTGTCCGGAGGGCGATTGCGTCTGGGTATCGGTGTGGGGGGCTCCGAAGCGGAATATAGGTCGCTTGGTGCGGACTTTCACACGCGCGGAGCGCGGATCGAGGAGCAGATCGGGCTGCTGAAAGCGCTTTGGACGCAGGAGTCGGTGAACTTTTCTGGACGCTGGGATGAAGTTGAGGGTGCTGGGCTTTCGCCGTTGCCAATACAGCAACCGATTCCGTTGTGGATTGGCCCAAGCGGCGTACCGGTACAACGCATTAGAACGCGAATTGGTCGTCACGCAGACGGTTGGTTCGTGCTCTGCTCGCCCGAGGAGTTCCCCGGCGTGAGCGCCGATATCGCGGCCGCTGCACGGGCGGCCCATCGGGAGCCGGCGATGATTGGTGCCGAAGCGGGCGGTGCAGTGGTCGGTCCGCGCGAAGCCGAGTGGCGCGAGCGCGTGCAGGGTTGGCGGGAAGCGGGACTTACGCATCTGTGTTTGCGCACACTGGGCGGCAACCTTGAGCCGCAACAACACATCATTAAAATGCGTGAGATATTTGCCGAAGTTTCGGAAATTTGAGGTCCTTCAATCGATCTAGGTTCTCGATATTGATCCCCGTATCTCTGACCGCTACCTAAGCCCCCCGCGGATGGTAAGTAGGCTGATCGGACAACA
>JAKUTH010000058.1 GCA_022448085.1 Pseudomonadales bacterium
GTCGATATCGAACCCCTTCTCGGCGATTGGTTGAACGAGGCCGCCTTACCGGGATTTCTTGTGTCGAACGTGATAGCGGAGCGACTGGCCGAAAGTGACAATGCCAATGCTCAGTACCAAGTTCGGTTTCACGTTCGCAACGACGAGTCCGCACCGGGCTTATTCCGCGTGCGCTACATGAGCGGTAACAGGCAAAGAAGGTCTCGGGATTGGGCCCCCACATGGAACAAGACCGAACCGTTCCGGCTTGCCGGTTATCAATCGGTCGAAGTCGGTTTGTTAAGTCGTGACCCGCCTCTCGAAATATGGCTCGAGCCTTATTTAGCGTTGAATCGAAAAGCATTGCGCCTGGATATCCCGGACATTGATTTTGAACAACGATCGCTTGCGGACCCGTTTCTTGGCGTAAAACCGAGCGAGTGGGCGACTTTGCCTATAGACGTAGGAATCGTTGTTGATGATTTAGATCCGGGTTTTGCAACCGAGTACGACGACGCCGATCAACTGAGTAATTTTCAGTTCCAGGTGGCGTCGAACGACGACGGTGCTACCAGCGTCACGCTCTCGATGGGCCCGAGTTCGGCGACCTTAGAAATGGATCAGGGATTACCAGTCCTGCCGGATATCTTCGGCGCGGGTGGAGGGTTCGGTATGTGGACGCGTGACAGTAATGAGCCACGGAGCTGGGGCAAATACCGACGGACCTATGCCAGAATCGCGGCGGGTAGCGGCAGTCGTCGCGCCATCTTTTCCGCAACTTTGCCCCAAGCCGGGATGTGGCAACTCTCCTATCACTCCCCTTTTGTTGGCGGCAAAGCGCGCAAGAGAAAAAAGGACAATGCCCGAAGTGAGAGGATGGCGAGGATGGGATTGGGCTCCGGATCGGAACTCGGCCGTTACGATTTGACGTTGTCGGCGGGTCAACGGGCGTGGCCACTCGAATTCGACGCCTCGGCCGCTGAACGAGGCTGGAATGATTTGGGGACGTTTGACCTTACCGCGGGTACGGTCCGTTTAAGCATCAGCGATGCGACCGAGGGTGAATCCGTGATCGCCGACGCCATTCGCTGGATACCAGTGAATGAGGTAGAGTCCGCCAACCCCCGCTTGAGCGCTAGGATTGACCGATGAAGTTTCGAGTCAAAGCCGTCTTTACTTGTTTGCTTATTCTATTGGTCAGCGCGTGTGGCGAGACCACGGCGCCTCCCCCAGTCGAATTTCGCATTCCGGTTGAGGTTGGCGATGTCGTGACCGATGACGTCGAAGACAGCATTGTGACGACGGGGACTCTTCGACCGCGAGAGAGCGTGGTACTCACGGTTGAAACACCCGGATTTTTACGTCTAGTTCGGCTCGAATCGGGCGAACGAATTGCGGAAGGAACCAATGTCGCAAAAGGCGCGTTGGTGGCGGAGATCACTGGTGAAGACGCTCGATTGGCTGCGCGTCTTGAAGCGACACAGCGGCATCTTGAGGCGTCGGAAGAGGAATTGAATCGTCGACAACAGCTCTTTGAACGGCGATTGATTGCCGAGGAAGCCCTTTTCCTTGCCCGCGCGACCTACGAAGACGCGCTGCACAATTTTGAAACCAGTAAGTGGACGTTGGAGAAGACACGGATTACGACGCCCATCGCGGGAGTTGTTTTGCAGCTCGCGAGAGACGCCAATAACCGACCGGTCGCTGATGGTCAGAAAGTGATGCAAGGATTCGAGGTCGCGCGAATTGCGCCTATTGATAATCTGATCGCGGATATCGATCTGGTCGGTCCGGAGCTCGCTCGTGTGCGACCAGGCCAACCCGTTCGCATAGAACACTACGCATTCGAAAAAACCGTGATGATGGGCAAAGTGCTGAGATTGTCGCCAGCGATGGATGCCACCACCCATTCATTCCGCGCTGAAGTTGAGGTCGATAATACCGCCAGGCTACTACGACCTGGCATGTTTATTCAGGCGACCATCGTCACCGATCGCCACGAAGACGTGGCCGTCGTTCCCCGCGATGCCGTGACGGAACGAGCCGGTCGTGACGTGGTTTTTGTCATCGATGGTCAACGCGCACGTCGTCAGGAAGTTTCGTTGGGACTCCGTAACGACGATTGGATTGAAGTGATCGATGGTGTCACCCCCGGAGAGCGCGTCGTCGTACGCGGTCTTGAAACGCTTACCGATGAGGCGCGTGTTCGAGTAACGGGCTCTTGAATTCGGCTGAATCCGCGGCGCGGCTGGCAACGCAGCGCCCGGTCGCGGTCACGGTCATGGCGTTTGCAATCGCGCTCGTTGGCTGGCTGGCATACCAGCAACTTCCAGTCGATCTGCTCCCCGATTTACAAAGTCCAACCGTAGCGATTTCTATTCGTAGCGGCGATCGCCCACCGACCGAAATGGAACGCATCTACGGGGAACAACTCGAGCAACGCTTGTTTACGGTTCGCGGCATTCGAGAGATTTCCCAGGTCGGTCGAACCGGGAAGTTGGTGGCGACGGTGGTTTTCGATTGGGACACCAATCTCGATCTGGGCGTGGTGGACGTGCAAAAGGCGGTCGGTCCCATGGCATCGGATCCTGCTGTCGACGAGGTGTTGGTGCGTCGGTTTGATCCGCGTCAAGCACCCGTGCTTAGGTTCGGCCTGAGTGCGCCCAGCGGACAACCGGACCTTTCTGAGTTACGCCGATTGGCACGACGCCAAGTGGCGCCAGGACTCGAACAACTCCCAGGGGTCGCGGAAGTTCGAATTACTGGCGGACGTGAAAAGGAAGTCCGTGTCCTGCTAGACCGATATCGCATGGAAGCCTTCGGCATCACACTTGCGGCGATCGAGGGTCGTCTGATCGAGGAGAACGTAGACATCTCCGCGGGCACGTTGGAAGAAGGTGCTGAGGTTCTCCTCGTTCGGAGCGTCTCGCGATTTCGAACACCCGACGACGTTCGTCGCGTGATTGTTGCGTACGTATCACGTTCGGACGGAACCCGCCAAGCCGTTCGGGTGTCGGATATTGGGACGGTGGCACTGGTTGATCGCGAAATCGATCATCTGGTCCGCGTGAATTCCATCGAAGGCGTGGGACTCGCCGTGTATAAGGAGGCCGGTGCAAATACGGTGGAAGTTTCACGCACGGTACGCGATGCCGTTGCCGGTTTGGCGCAAGACTTACCCAACGTCATATTGACCGAGGTCAGCGACGACGCGTCGCTCGTGGTCGCTGCGCTTGCCGATCTACAAACGGCGGCGGGCGTCGGCATCCTCCTTGCAATTGTCGTGCTTGCTCTCTTTTTACGATCCATCGGCGCGACTCTCGTTGTCTCTGCCGCGGTGCCCGTGTCGATCCTTGCCGCCCTCTTTTTGATGCGGTTTGGATCACAGAGTCTCAATGTCATTACGCTCGGCGGTTTAGCGCTTGGCGCAGGCATGCTCGTGGACAATGCCATTGTTGTGGTGGAGAGCATCTACCGACGATTGACTGAGGGCGATACAAGGTCAGAGGCTGCCGCCACCGGAACCGGACAAGTGGCGGGCGCGATTACGGCTTCGACGCTGACGACCTGCGTGGTGTTTTTACCGGTACTCTTCGTGGAGGGTCTGGCCGCGCGCCTCATCGAAGGCATCGCGTTCACAGTGGTTGCTTCATTGCTCGCGTCGTTGGCAGTCGCGATGTTCTTGATTCCCGCGCTGGCGCGATGGTTCATGCCAGAAACCATCGCCGCGGAGCGCGTCGATTCGGGCCTTCAAATCCAGAAGAGATTTGGGCACTTCGCACGGCGTTTACTCGACCGCCCAGTGACTGTCGTTTTCTCAAGTATCGTCATTGCGGGGGTTAGTTGCTGGCAGCTACTCGGGCTCGGTACCGAGCTATTACCGTCAGCCGATCCTCGGCAGTTCTCGATTCGTATTGTTGGACCACCTGGCCAACGTGTCGAGTCCACGGCGCGCGTAGTTGAAGGCGTTGAGTCGCTGATCAATCAATTTGGGGAAGATAGTGTCGAGGCGATATTGTCTGAGGTGGGGCGTCTTCCTGAAGATAGCCGCATGGTGCGCACTGAACTGACCGAAGAACATACCTCGCGACTCACGGTGCGTGTGGCGGAATCGGGCCCGACCGGCCGGCAATTCGCAGCTCAACTGGGACCCATCCTCGAACAACTCGAGTCAACGGACGTTGACTGGGAAGTTGGGTCATCGGCTGTTGCCAGTGCCCTCGGTACGAGTGGGCCTCCGGTGGCGGTGGAAATCTCTGGACAGGCGCTGGTGGATTTGAGGCGCTATGCCGATATTGTCAAAACTAAGCTCGCGGGCCTTAGCGAGTTGTGGAATGTTCGCTCGTCGTTCGAAGGTGGTCCACCGGAATTGCGTATCGAACTTGATCGGGCGATGGCCGACGGCCTGGGGGTTGATCTTGCCACCATCTCGCGTGTACTTCAGGCAAGCCTGGATGGCCGCGACGTCACGATGCTTTCGACTGGCGATGAAGAACGCCCAGTGACGCTGCGCCTCGGAACGACTTCCCGTGACGACATTGGTAGCGTTATTTTTCAGACCAGCAGCGGACGTAAGGTTGCGATAAGCGAAGTTGCACGTTTTGTCGAAGTCGAAGGGGCTCGTGAGATTTTTCGACAAGACCAACGCCGGACAGCCCTAGTCACTGCGCAAATTGCCGACGGCTCGAATCATCCCAATGCCGTTCGCGCCGTTAACGATGCGCTGGCGGACATATCGCTTCCAGCGGGTCTACAGATACGACTGCGTGGTGAAGAAGCTGAGCGCGCGCGAACGTTTGCCGAGTTGCAATTGGCCGCAGTGTTGGCATTGGTCCTTGTCTTTATGGTTCTTGCGGGATCGTTCGAATCGTTAATTCATCCACTAACAGTGCTTGCCGCAATACCGCTTGGATTGATCGGGGTTGCGGTAGCGCTCGTACCCACAGGTCAACCGGTAGGCGTCATGGCAATGCTGGGACTGATCGTACTGGCCGGCGTCGCCGTTAACGATGCGGTATTGCTCCTAGCCACTGCGCGTCGCTTGATGGGGGAAGGTAGATCGCGCACCGATGCGTTGGCTGAAGCTGCTGGCATACGGCTACGCCCGATCATTATGACCACGTTAACGACGGTCTTGGTTCTCTTGCCGTTAGCGTTTGGCGCCGGGGAAGGTGCGGAATTGCGTATTCCTATGGCCATTACCATTATCGGCGGGATCACTGCGTCGACCTTAGGGTCCCTCTTCGTTCTACCGAGTCTTTACCTGTTGCTTGATCGCTTGCATCCGGGTCGTCGCTTGGACAACTACGCCGTAGGTCCGGCCCGATGAACGCTCTTGGGTTTACCGGTTCCGACGGTTCGACGGATCCAGACCTTCTAGATCAACCGTTATGAGCATTATCGACCTGCCCAACGAGCGACCCGTTGCGGTGACCATGTTTTTTGTTGGCGTGGTCTTGCTTGGCTTGATCGCCTGGCAACGTATGCCCGTTGAACTTTTTCCAGCACTCGAAGGTGACCAGGTGACGGTCGCTTTTGGGCGATCAGGCAGTGAGCCGGAAATCGTTGAACGCGATCTCTTGATGCCGCTCGAAGCAAAGGTAGCGACCTTACCTAAGGTCTCGGAATCGTGGGGAATGATCAATGGCTCCAGCGGTCAGCTTCGAGTTCGTTTCGAAGCAGGAAGTGACGTCAAAGTCCGCGAGCTTGAGCTCAGGCGTTTGGCCGCCGATCTGCAGCGCGCACAACCACCCGGTACCTATATCAATGTCAACTCGTCAGGCACCGAAATATTTTCTAGTTTCGTAATGACCATTCATGTATTGGGTCAAGCCGACGGCGACATCAACACGCTTTACGATCTTGTCGAACAACAAATTGCACCCCGTTTTGCATCGGTGGCGGGTGTGAGTCAGGCCCAACCAAACGGCGGCGCGGGACGGCAGGTGACCGTGACCGTCGATCCGTACCGCGCGATAGCGCTTGGCATAACTACAGATGCAGTAACTAACGCGGTGCGCCGTAATGTAGGTCGCCAAGAGTTTGTCGGTGGACTCGAAACCGAGGGTGGCCGTCAGGTCGTGATGCTGGACGGCCGGCCGCCAAGCATCGATTCATTAGCGAATGCGAAAATTCAGCCCAATCGAGCTGCTCGTTTACGCCACGTCAGTGACCTGGCCTTCGGTACTGCACGCGAAGAGTCGCGTTTTCGGGTCAACGGAAAGCCCGCCGTGGGACTGGTGCTTTTTCAGGAACAGGGCGCCAACTTGGTACGTCTCGGTGCTTCCCTCAGGGAACGTCTTGGTGAAGTACGCGCCGAGGTTGCACCACTCGGCATCGATTTGGTGATCGGTTTTGACGCGGCCGAACAAATTGAAGAGCAAATTGATCGCCTGGGGAAACTCGCTGGCTCAGGGTTTTTAATCGCACTCGTGGTGCTGTATCTCTTCCTACGACAATGGCGTGCCGTCGCCGTGGTCGGCATTGCGGTACCGATGAGCCTTCTCGCCGCCCTCGCCCTCCTCTTTCTCAGCGGCCAATCTATCAACATCATCACGTTGATGGGCCTCGCGATCGCCATCGGGCTGGTGATCGATAACAGTGTGGTGGTATTCGAAGCGGTCCAACGGCGCCTCGAACGTGGCACCGAAATAACCGAGGCCGTGCGTGAAGGATTGCGACGCACCGTTCGCGCAATGACCGCGGCAAGCCTCACGACGGCGGTGGTGTTTTTGCCATTCCAGTTGGTTGATTTCGATAGCGAACAAATGCGTTCGATGATTCTCGTGGTGTCGATGTCGATTCTCTTACCACTGTTGGCATCACTGGTCGTTGCCATTGGGTTAGTCCCATTACTTGCCCAACGTTTGTCGGCGCCGGCGGCGGTCCGAGATTTGTCTATTCGTCGCGAACGGCGAACGCTACGTGCTGGCACGACCCCGCCGGATTCGATACGAATTTTTTTCGAGCGCGTTGTGACCAGTGCTTTGCGTCGACCGCCGTCGTGGATTGCAGGAACACTGGCGGCAGTACTCATTACCACGGTGGTTGCGCTCCCTTGGCTAGCGACGAGTTCAGGGTCTTCAAACGTTAGCGAAGCCGATACGGTTGAAATGTCTGTTCAATTTGCACGCGGATCAGCATCGATCAATACCGTCAGTGAAGGGATGGCGAAATTAGAAAGCGCGGTCATGAAGCTTGATGGTGTCGAAATGGTCGAGGCCCTTATCCGCGAAGATGAAGGAACGTTGACCGTGCACTTAGTCGAGGAAAAATTACGGCCACCTGGATTTAGAGCCCAGGACGTGCGCTCGACGGTTCGTCGAATTGATCGAAACGACCGACGGATGTACGTATTGCGGCCGGGCGAAGGCGGCATGGGTGATGGAGGTAAGGGCCGCGGCGGCGGCGGCGGCGGCGGCGGCGTGGAGATGTTTAGCGGTGGACCCGCCGAGGTCGTCTTGTCGGGCCCGGACAGCCGTGAGTTAACGACGCTGTCCCGGAGTGTGCGTTCCCAACTTGAATCCATGGGACCTGTCGCCAACGCCTGGGAAAACTATCGGCCCGGGATGGATGAATTCTGGATCGAACCACGCGAGGAGGTGATTGAATCGATGGGACTCTCGGTGAGTAATCTCGTACCCGCGCTGCGCCTTGCCGGACGCGAGGGCGTGACGATGCAAACCGGTTTTCTGTTGCCTAACGGGCGAGAACTCCCAGTCGTTGTCGAGCGACTCAATGCCCGGGAGGCGGGCATGGGAATACGCGATTTGGAGCGATTGCGCGTGCAGACCGACGTCGGCGCGGTACCCATCCGGGCCCTTGCGTCGCTGCGCCGAATGCCGGCGCCACGGGTGATCTTGCACCACAATGGCCGGCGCGAAACGACCGTCAATTACAACTTTGAAAATAGCGTCCAAGATACAGGACCCACGCGTTTAGCCATCGAGGAACAAGTGGTCGCGGCGATGCGGGCTGTACCGAGACCCGAAGGCTTTACCATCGAAACGGCGCAGCAAGATGAAACTAGCAACCAGCTTCAACAGGTTATCCTGCCGGTGATCCTTTTATTGTTCTTGGTGTTGGCGATGACGTTTGAGTCACTCACGCTGCCCGTGTTAGTGCTCCTGTCGTTGCCGATCACCTTACTCGGCGCAACCTGGGCCATGGTATTTGCGGGAGTGGCACTAGGACCCATGGCGATGGTAGGTGCGGTGGCTCTGATCGGCCTCACCGTTAATCCAGCTATTCTGCTTGTCGATCGGATGCAACAATTAGTCTTGGGGGCTGGATGGAGCCCAGGTGCAGCTGCATATGCTGCTGTTCGAGAACGTACTCGACCGGTGTTATTGACCATGGCAACCACGGTGGCGGGCCTGTGGCCGCTAGCGATCGCCACTGGACGGGAGTTCGAGATTTGGCCGCCGTTTGCCACTATCGTCATTGGTGGTCTCATCACCTCGAGTTTATTGACATTGCTGATCGTGCCGGTGGGTTTCACGTTACTCCGTCGCCTCGATCTTTTATTCGGTCGGATTGGGCCTTGGCTAGCGCTTGGCTGGATCGGGGTAACCGCATCGGTCATATCAGGCTTTGTTTTGACGGAGACGCTCACGTCGTTGCTTTGGCAGGTCGTGGTGGCTCTCTTGGTCGGCGGTTCTCTACTTGCCGTTGTGGTGATGGCTTTTCGGCCACGAGACTCGATCCAGCCGGAATTTGCGGAAGGTCCTCCCAAGTTGGAGGTTCGATACTTAACCAAGAGTTACGGCCTGCCGGGCGCGTTACGCCGAAGCCTAGATGCACCGAAACACTACGTGAAAAAGGTTTTGGAGTTGGGTGGTCAACCGTTCTTGCCCGTTGAGGCGAGGGAGAGGCTGGTACCCTTACTACTCGCTGCCAGTGGCCCCGTGTATTTAGCCATTCAGTTGGAGAGCGTCTTTTGGCGATTGGCGTTTACGATGATCGCAGCGACGCTGCTGTCACGTTGCGTCTTGGATATCCGGCGTGCGCGCGGACGCACCGATGTGCGTGGCGTAGTTCTTCCGGGTGGCGTCGAAAACGCGATCGCCAAACTGCTTCCCTGGATCGGCCTGGGTCTATTTGGATGGTATGAGTTCTTCGGTATTGAACGCTCCGAATTCAATGCACTCACCGGTGGAACCTTTTCGGGTCGGGTGTTGTTGCTAATCGTCGCGGCTCTATGTGTGTCCATGGTTGGTTATTGCCGACGGAAGGCGACAGAATTCAACCAGGTCGGATCGGAGATTCGGCGGCGCAGGGCGTGGGAACGATTGGCCGCATGGCTGGGCTCCTTTGGAGAACCAGCGAATCCGATGCAAGCTATTTCAAGCATAAGCTTTACCGTCGAACGCGGCATGGTTGGCGTGCTCGGACCCAATGGAGCCGGCAAGTCGACCCTGTTACGCCAGCTCGCAGGCGTGCTCGACCCGACCGGGGGAACCATTCATTTAGGCAAAGCACCGTACCATGCCATTCAACGGTATCTGGCGCATTGGGTGGGGTATTTACCACAGGATGCGGGTTTGCCGACGAGTAGCACGGCGCAAGAGTACCTATCCTATTACGCAGCGCTTTACGACGTGCCCCGTGATCTTCGGCAACAACGTGTATCGGAGCTTCTTCACGAAGTGGGTCTCGGCGAAAAGGTTGATGCCCCGATCGGGTCGTTATCTGGTGGCATGCGGCAACGTGTCGCGGTGGCTCGAACGCTACTCCGATTACCTCCGGTGATCGTCGTCGACGAACCAACCGTGGGGCTGGATCCTCGTGAACGCATTCGCTTTCGGTCGTTGTTGGGCCGGCTTGCGCAGGACCGGATCGTGCTCTTTTCCACGCACGTGGTGGAGGATGTTGCTGCTGCCTGCGACCGCGTGTTGGTCATTGCCGAGGGACATTTGGTGTTTGATGGTGAACCGACGGCATTGGCAAAGGGCGCCCAGGGATACGTATGGGAAATCAGTGTGCCCACGGACGAGACGTTGGCATTGCCGGAGGACGTCATTCATGTAGAAGAAAATTTGTCCGCCCAGGGGACTTTGGTACGCCACAAAGTCCTAGCTGGAAGTCCTCCCGACCCCCGCGCTACCCTACTCGAACCCTCACTAGAAGACGGCTACATGTGGCTTGTCGCGTCGGCACGAAATCGCGATGAAATTCCAAGTCCTGATCAAGGGAATGTTGCCTCGTTAGATCCGGCCTTCGCACGATGATCCGGCCCGATTTCTATTTGCTGCGGTTGGTACTCGTCATGATGGCGGGTCGACGGTATTGGCTCTTACCCCTATTACCGCTGGCGTGGCTGGTGTTTCTACAACTCGAATTATTCAGCTTTTTCAACGTGTCGCCTGAGGCGGTCCAAGGCTTGGTGCTCGGCGTACCCATGTCGCTTCTTGGTATTTTTCTTGGCATCCGTGTTATCGCAGGGGAAATTGACGACCGCAGTTTGGAACTGGCATACACCGTACCCGGAGGGAGCGAGCGCCTGTGGCGTATTAAACTCATAGCTGCGGTAACGATGTTGCTCGTAATGGAAGCCACGCTTGCTCTTGTGACGGTCACGTTAATTACCGGGTTCCCTTTGGGTGCACTCTACGGCGCGTTTCAGGCGGCGTGTTTTTATTTGGTGCTTTCGCTTTCTCTCGCTACGTTGTTTCGAAGTCAGATTGGTGGTGGGGTCTTCACGGTCATTTTGCTCGGGATTAATGGCGCCTTAACAGGCTTCGGCAATGTCCAGTTGCGTGGGTCGCCGTTTTTCAATCCATACGTGATTGTTGGCGCAGATTCTACGGATTTGTTGGCGTGGACTGTTCAGAATCGCATCGGGATGTTGCTGTTGATGGCGGGTATTTTGAGCCTTGCATTTATGCGGGCTAACCGACGAGAACGAATGCTTTCGAGTTGAGATGAGCGAGATTGGATGGGGACCGTGAACCCAAAGAACGCGTGTCAGTGAAGTCAGCGTTTCCGGGTGACGTATTCCCGCGTAGGCGGTATAACCGACCTGCACGAAGCGATAACAGGAATTGCGGCCATGCGCGCTCTAACTGAAGCGGAAACAAAGCACCACGTTGCCGAGATTGCTGAACGCGGTTACTCCATCGTTGAGGACGCGTTTGACGCGGATTTTGCCCGACGGCTCATGGAAGAATTTGAGCACCTTGACCGGATTCGTCCGGGCGGAGATATTCCGCCGGCCCCCTTCGTAGGGTTCGTGACCCGCCGTTGGTTTGATGTGCTCAATGATGGCGATATTTGGCAACAAGTTGCCGTCCAAGCCACGATCATGAATGTGCTGCCCCACGTTTTGGGTGAGGGATTTCTCCTCTCGACCATGGGTACCGCCATTATCGGGCCGGGCGAGAAGGCTCAACCACTGCACGTCGATGACGGTGTCTATGCGTTTCCCCGCCCCCATCCGAACCTGGTTTGCAACACCATGTGGGCGGTCACTGATTTTACCGAAGCGAACGGAGCGACTCGGGTGGTTACGGGAAGCAATAATTTTGACGATGACCCGGAATTCGGAAAATCCTACGATTCTGTCCCCGTTGAAATGAAGGCCGGTAGCATCGCCTTTGTGTCTGGTACGTGTTTTCACGGTGCGGGCGAAAATCAAAGCAACGAGGAACGCTACGGTTTGACCATTAATTATTGCAATGGCTCGATGCGCCAACAAGAGAATCTGATGCTCGCAATCCACCCGTCTCGCATGCTTGAGTTTTCTCGTGAGCTCCAGGACATCCTTGGGTTTCAAATGTGCAAGGGTGCCGGACACCTATTCGCGGGCGATCCGCGGTCGGAAATGGAACGCCACTACGGGCCCGCGGATTCAGATCAAGCGTGGCTCGATCGCCGTGGCGAGAAAGTGATTCGATCTATGGCTGACACCGCCACGGACGCGTAATCCTTCGTACCGCTTCATCGATTGATAGAACTACGTTGCAGTCTATGCAATCGAGCCAAGCTTCCTCTATTCTCAATACTTAAGTTTCATACAAAGGCGTGATTCATGGCACACGACGTGGTGATTCGAGGCGGGAACGTGGTTGACGGGACCGGTGAGGTGCCGTACCAGGCGGATATTGCGATCGACGGTGATCGCATCAGCGAAATTGGGGTGGTGAACGAACAAGGCCGAGAAGAGATCCAAGCGGACGGTCTCAACGTCTCGCCCGGTTTTATCGATTTGCATACCCATCTCGATGCCCAGATTGGTTGGGATCCCCAGGTGACGTCTGTCTCTTGGCACGGCGTCACAACAGCGTTATTGGGTAATTGCGGGGTTACGTTTGCACCGTGTAAGGAAACCGATCGAGAATTTCTCGCGGGCATGATGGAGACGGTTGAAGACATTCCAAAGGACGCGATACTGCACGGTTTGCCCTGGAATTGGGAATCATACGGCGGCTATCTCGACGCGCTCGAAGCCCTGCGACCGTCGATTAACATTTGTGGTTTGGTGGGCCACTGCGCTACCCGTTTTTACATCATGGGAGAACGCGCAGTCGAAGAACCCGCAACCGATGATGAGATTCGACAAATTGCTGAACTCGCCGGGCAGTCCGTCAAAGAAGGAGCGGTCGGATTTTCGACGAATCGTTTGCCTGGACATCGATTACCCGATGGTCGATCGATTCCAGGAACATTCGCGCATCGCGATGAGTTAAGAGCAGTTGCAAAAGCCGTGGGTGCGTACGGTGGGTTTATGCAAACGGTTTCTGATTTCCGTGAGTTTGATGAGGAAATGGAGCTGATCGCTGACGAAGCACGGTCATCGCGCGGCGCTTTGTTCAGTTCCGCGGCTGAGATTGGGATCGAAAGGCTGAACGAAAAAGTGATGGCGATGCGGGCCGAGGGACTCAACGTCACGTCCGTGACGGTTCCTCGGAGCGGTGGCGGCGTCGGAGGATTGGCGACCAACAACTTTTTCAGGACGCCTGCATGGATGGAACTTCGCGAGTTCGATTTCGACGGGCGTTTGAACGCCATTCGAGATGCCGATTATCGACAACGCTTGATCGCTGAAGTTAAGGAGCAGGGTCAGCCGGTCCTTGAAGGGACCAAGCGGTGGTTCTGGATGGGAGATGGTGAACGTCCCTGCTACACCCAATCCCTCGACAATAGCCTTTACGCGGTGGCCCAAGCAGCAGACGAGCACCCTGTAGAGACCTGGCTTCGGATTACCGATGAAACCAACGGGAAAGCCCTTTTCCATATGCGTGGATTTAACGTCAACCTCGACTCGCTGGAAGAACTGATTACCACCGAATGGGCCATGCCAGGACTCGGCGATGCAGGTGCACACGTTAGCCAAATGATCGACTCTGGATGGTCGACGTTTATCTTGTCGCACTGGCATCGGGACAGTGGCGTTTACAGTCTCGAAGAGGCAGTGCGTCGTATCAGCGCGGTCCCGGCTGGCGTCCTTGGGTTAGAGGACCGTGGAGTACTCGCGGTTGGCAAACGCGCGGACGTGAACGTTTTCGACCTTTCGCGGTTGGAGGAGCGGATGCCAGAAATCGTTAACGATTTTCCGTTCGGAGCACCTCGATTTATCCAGCGCGCGGCGGGATACAAAGCGACGTTGTGCAACGGAGACTTTGTCTTACGCGACGATGAGCTGACGGGAGCGCAGCCAGGACGCGTTCTACGAAGTAATTAATTCGCCGCTCGAGAGCGGCAGTAACGATCATTTGGCTCGATCGAAGGTCTGTACTTTTCGTCGAGGTCGTCTAGGTAATCTTTGGGTACGCGCGGTGGGCGTTGCGATGGGGAGCAATTTTGACGGACGAAGTAGTGGACGTACTCATCATCGGCGCCGGCGCGTCGGGTGCGGCGGTGGCTTGGAGTCTAGCCGAGACGAAGATGCAGATTCTTTGCCTTGAGCAAGGCGGATGGATGGACCCCTCTGAATACGCCAGCACCAAACGAGATTGGGAAGTCCTTCAGGGCACGGACTTCGCCATCAGTCCGAACTTTCGCGATCGAGCCGCCGACTATCCAATCAACGATGACGAATCGCCTATTGCGGTAGCCAACTTCAATGCGGTTGGTGGGAGCACGATCCTTTACTCGGCGCATTTCCCGAGAATGCATCCTTCAGACTTTCGGGTGCGCACCCTAGATGGCGTTGCCGATGACTGGCCCATCGATTATCAAACGTTAGAACCGTTCTTTGCCGAAAACGATCGCAACATTGGTGTGTCAGGTCTTGCTGGTGATCCTGCCTATCCGTACCACGAACCCCCTCTTCCGCCTGTGCCACTTGGGCTGTCGGGCGAGACCATGGGCCGTGGATTCAAT
>JAKUTH010000059.1 GCA_022448085.1 Pseudomonadales bacterium
GGAGCCCAGCGCTCCGCATCGACCCGACCGCAGCGCCTCTCAATTTCTTGGGTTGCTGCCAAAAGGTCGTGGGGCTTCAAGGCCGTTGAAAGTTCTACAGCTACGTTCAGGAACGGTTTGTCCCACGTCGGCGGTGATTCTGGTGTAAGTAGTGCTTCACTCTCGTATACCGTAGACCATCGAAGCAGCGAGGTTCCTGATAGCGCTGCCAACGCCCCCATCGCTTTTTCCAAATTAGCACATCGGTCTCCAAGGTTAGACCCAAGGCCGAGCAAGACGGTCATCGACGCGTCCGCATGATGAATGCCGTTCCACCCCTGAGATCTGGGATGGGGGGGTGGCACTTACGTACTTCGAGCGTTAGCTCAGAACCAGATTCCGTCAACATCTCGCTTAATTCGTCTATGCAACATCCGGCAAGATGTTCAATCGTCCGAAACGCGCGGGAGCCGACAAGCGCGATAACGTGTCGGCACATAACACCGTAGTCTATTGTTCCATCGATCTCGTCGGTACTGCACGCTTCGGGCACGTCCGGAAACGTGACGTTTATAGAAATCGACACTTCCTGAGGATTCTCGCGTTCACTATCGGGTACGCCAAGATGGACGGCTACGCGGAGGTCGTCTACCCGCAATTCTGGTCGCCCTCGCGTTCGGGTTGAAACGGGGTTGCACGCTACCGCGTGAGCCACGAGCGGGCCAGCTTCGCCCTCCCATCGAGACCAAAGCTCGACAAACGTTCTTCCAACTACGGGGTGAACGCGATCCGGTTCTAATTCGGACAAAGGCTTTAAGTAGTACGCAGCCGTCAAAGTTTCCGGGCGAGGTAGAACTAGGCGGTCATTCTCAATAACCAAGTCGCCAAACAATAGTAAATCAAGATCGATGGTTTTCGATGCCAATCGCGGCGCCGCCAAATCTTTGCCACCCCGGATTTCGATTTCATGGAGGATACCAAGCACCTCCGGCAACGGAATCACCGTTCGAAAACGAACCACCAGATTAATAAAATCATCACCCTCAAACCCGATGGCGGGGTTTTGATACGCAGTGGACAGCTCGATCGCCCCAAATCGCTCGCGCAAATCCGCCAGCGCCACGCCAATACGCACGTCAGGCTCGATGTTGCTACCAACCCCGACGAAAACGTCAATCATCTTATTAAGGCTGAAGCGTTCTTCAGCCAGCGGCGACCATGAAATCGCCGTCTGCCAACGCTTCAAATCGCGCCAGCACGCGTTCACCTTCATCGTGCTTAAGGATGCGTTCTTTAATAACGTTGTATTGTTGTTCAGCGGCGATATGAGGCTGTTTTCCCGTCGCCCAGGCAATGAGTTGTTCCCAAAACGGATCTAGCACGTCGCTTCCTAACGCGGTCCCGCCACCCTCTGTTTTGAAATGTAACGACCGTAATTCACCAATGTATAGGCGCAGAGATTCGACGTGGATGCGTTCGTCGGTCCGAATTCTCTCAACTATTTCCGCAGCCAACTCTGCTTCTGCACGTTTATCGGTAAACAAATCATCAGTTCGCAACGTTTCCTGTGTATTGGCAAACCCTATTTCAGCGCGAAATTCGATCACTAACAAATTCATCAAAAAACTAAGTGCCAACTCGTACGGCTGTGGAATTTGCGGCATCCACCGTCGACCTGCCTCAGCACGACTTATACCTTGAGTCGGCTCAATGTCAGGGAACGCTTCGGGACCAAATACCAAATCGCGGGCGACAAACCACATTACATC
The DNA here is from genome assembly GCA_022448085.1 of Pseudomonadales bacterium. Taxonomy (GTDB): domain Bacteria; phylum Pseudomonadota; class Gammaproteobacteria; order Pseudomonadales; family Azotimanducaceae; genus UBA11889. Next base: position 1,749 of record JAKUTH010000059.1, read on the forward strand.
GTGGCCCCCAATACTTTTTTCCGGTTGACCACCCTCATCAATTCCATGGGCTTCTAGCAGGCCCTTCTTTAGATGCCCGATCGCCATTTCACCAATGTCTTCAACCACTAACTCTTGCATGTCCGGGAACGGCATGTCGGCGATCATCCGGCCACGGCCTTCGATCTTTCCCGTAATCGTCAGGGTATTCCAAAAGGTTTGCCCAAGGCCTTCACGGATCAACAAGCGCTGTTGCTCCGAATTCGGTACGCGAGGTCCACGCAAAAGAGACGCATCTGCGTCTAAAAGATCACCACCACGGGCACGTAATGCGTCGGCCCAGTTGGCGATTGCAACGCCTCTTATTTCGGAGCGCGGTGGCAGGTAATCGCCGTCGGAACTGAAACCGCCATGCAATACCTGACCTTCGACAACGTGCCCCGAAGCAAAATTATGATCCGTCATTAGCTCGTCGCGCGTGAATAGAAGCTTCGACATGCGGGCACCCCTGGTAATCCAAGCTCTGCGATTCTAACCCAAGTTAACGATCACGGTAGGCGCTGTTAGAACGTCGCTTCAGGAAACTCAGTCGGTAGCGAAAGAACCTACCAGGTCAACCATAAATGCTGTCCCTTTTGTCAGTGTCTCTAACGAAATACGTTCGTCATTCCCGTGAACGCCGACGCCTTCGTTTTCCGCCAGGACGGTCGGTGAAAACCCATAGCTTTGGATCCCTACATCGCGAAAGAAGTGGCTGTCGGTGAACCCCGTCGATACCCCTGGAATCGTCGTCGATCCGGGAAACCACTCACCGGTCTTGGCCTTAATTAATCGATACAGGGATGTATCCATGGAACTGCTTGCAGGCGTGAAACTCATAATGCGTTCGATACTCACATCTCCGTCATTCACTACGGTCGTCACTTCCGCAATAAATTCGTCTACGTCTTGATCGGGTACCAATCGACAATCGAGTTCGAGTACTGCCTCGGGCGGCACCACATTAATTTTTTTACTACCTTGTAACGTCGTCAGCGAGCATGTATTTCGAAGCAGAGCGTGATATCCAGGCGCGGTCATTTGTAACATCTGCATGAACGCTGCGTCGGTTACGTGGGCGCTTATGTCTTCGAATGCACTTTTGAGTTCGGATCGCTGAAATGGTGCTACCCCTTGCAATAGGTTAGCAACTGGCTCAATAACCCGCGGTTCGAAGCGGGTGTCTGCGAGGCGTTGTCCCGCGCGCAAAATGCGCGTAATCGCAGTCTGCGGTAGCGGTACAGAACCATGACCCGGACGACCCCTCGCCGTTAGTCGCAACCAAACTGGTACTTTCTGCGTGACTTCCACAAAAAAAACCGTGTCCACACCAAATTGTCGACCGCCGCCGCCTTCATTAAGTACGTAGCCGACGCCTTCAAAGATCTCCGGACGGTTTTCCAACAACCAACCAGCACCCAAGAAACCCCCGGCCTCTTCATCCGCCGTTGCGACGTAGAGAACATCTCGACTTAATTTACTGCCGGACGCGTGTAGAGCCAAAAATGCCTGCAGCTGCATAACGCCAAGCGCTTTCATGTCAAGCGCACCTCGACCGTATAGGTACCCATCTTTGGTCACACCCGCGTAGGGATCGACGCTCCAATACGAAGCATTGGCCGGAACCACGTCAATGTGATGTAGAAGGACCAATCCAGGCTTACCATTGCCTCGCAATCGTGCCCATAGGTTCCCACGTCCTGGCGCGGATTCCGCCGTGTCGTATGCAATGCCCGCTTGTTGCAATATCGCCCCTAGAAATTCGACACCGCGGGTTTCGTTTCCCGGCGGATTAGTCGTATCAGCTCTTATATATGCCGCCAATCTTTTCGGCGCGACATCGACGAACGGATCTCCAGCACTGGAAACGAAAGCCAATACGACTAGAACAATTAAAAGGCGCAAGTGCGAACTCCGGTTTGCAGTTTAGTAATCGCGCTGCCAACATGAATGGCCGCCTGGGAGGGACCATACCGATGAAATTTGGGATTTTCTACGAGCACCAATTGCCACGTGACTGGAACGTCGAAAGCGAACACCAGCTCTTAAAACAGTCTCTTTCCCAAATCGAGCTCGCCGACGGGCTGGGTTTCGACTACGCATGGGAAGTTGAGCATCATTTTCTCGAAGAATACTCGCACTCGTCGGCGCCCGAGGTTTTTCTTGCGGCCGCTAGTCAGCGTACTAAGAACATCCGACTCGGACACGGTATCGTGCAGTTGACCACCAATCATCCCGCCCGGGTCGCAGAGAAGGTGGCGACGCTCGATCTCGTTTCCGACGGTCGCGTCGAATTAGGTCTAGGTGAAGGCGCTTCTGTCACCGAATTGCATCCTTTCAACCTGCGTTTTCGCGACAAGCGCGACGTTTGGGAAGACGCTGTCCGCTGCACCTTACCCATGTTCTGGAACCACGCCTGGGAATACGAAGGCGAATTCTTCAAGTTCCCTTTACGTGCCGTCGTTCCAAAACCTCTCCAAAAACCGCACCCGCCGCTATGGGTCGCTTGCTCCCAACTCGACACCATTAAATATTCCGCACACAGAGGTATGGGATCGCTTTGTTTCAAGTTCGTCAGTCTCGACGCCGCAAAAGCGTGGGTTCATGCCTACTACAACACGTTTATACATAACCTCGAAAAACTCGCTGACTACCAGACCAACCCCAACATCGCAGTTGTTGCAGGTTTCATGTGTGCCGAGACCGATGAAGAAGCTTGGGAAAAAGCGGACGGGTGGACATTTTTCCAATTCGCGCTACAGCTGTACAACAAAGAAGGCCCATTTGAACCTGGGACTATGAATTTTTGGGAGCGATACCAAGAATGGAAGAAAACGCCAGAAGGTCAAAAACGAACCGGTAGCGAGCTTATCGGCTCGCCGGACACAATTCGCGAACGCCTCCTCGAACTCGAAAACTCGCACGTTGATCAAGTAATTCTTCTCAACCAAGCGGGCAAGAATACGCACGAGGACATCTGCTCTAGCCTCGAACTATTTGCCCGCGAAGTGATGCCCGAATTTAAAGAAAGACACGGTGAGCAAGAAGAATGGAAACGGGCAGTCCTCGCGGAAGAGATCGAACTTGAGGACATCGATACCGAACCTTTCAACTTTGCCGCGCGGTTGAAACCAAGCCAACCCTCAACACGAGACGCAAAGGATATGATTTCTGGGGTCGCTGGCCGACCGCAAGCCGACTCTATTCAACGATAATCGACGAACCCTTCTTTTAAGGTCCTCGATTAAGCGCGCGCCATACCCGCTCTGATGTGAGCGGCATATCGATGGAGGAAACGCCGCTACGAGCTAACGCATTGAGTACCGCATGAACGATGGCGGGCGGCGCGCCACACGCGCCTCCCTCTCCGATCCCTTTGACACCTAATTCGTTGGACGGTTCGAGAACTTCATTAAAACTGACATCAATCCATGGAATGTGCGTGGCCCGAGGCATCGCATAATCCATGAACGAACCGGTAAGGAGTTGCCCCATGTCGTCATACACAACATGTTCGAGCATCGCTTGCCCGATGCCCTGAACAACACCTCCTTGTACTTGGCCTTCTGCTAATAGTGGATTAATTACGCGGCCGCAATCGTCCACAGCGGTGTAACGAACAACTTCTACCACGCCGGTATCTTGGTCGATTTCAACCTCGGCGACATGACAGCCGTTCGGAAACGTATAACCCTCTCCTCGGTTGTAGCGATAGGTATGGGTTAATTCGCCGCCAAACTGAGGCTGCAGCGCCGCCTTAGCAACTTCTTCCAGCGTGACGGTCCGATCATCAATGCGATAAAGGCCGCCTTGAAACGAGACCACTTCTTCATCCCCTTGGAGGAGCTCGGCGGCGATGGGCTTACCGTGTTCTATGACTCCGTCAGCGGCGCGCAACACGGCGATACCTCCCATCTGCGACGATCTCGAGCCACCGGTACCTCCACCGAAACGTACCTCGCGTGTATCCCCCTGGATCAAACGGATGCGGTCAATGTTAACGCCGAGCCTTTCATGAGCGATCTGTGCAAACGTCGTCGCATGGCCTTGACCATGCGAGTACGTACCAACGGTGATCTCAACGTTACCGTCCCCAGCGATTGAAACGCGAGCCTCTTCCTCGGGACCGCCACCCGATGATTCAACGTAACACCCGAACCCGATTCCACGAAGTTTGTCCCGCACTACAGACGCCTGACGACGTACGTCAAAGGTTTCCCACTCGGCCCGAGCCAACGCTAAATCCATCGTTTCAGCGAACGCACCGCTCCGAATGGGTATCCCCGCTAAGTTCATGTAAGGGAGATCTTCTTCGCGAATAAAGTTTCGGCGGCGTAATTCTCGGCTTTCGATACCAGTCTCCTCGGCAGCCCGTTCCATCAAACGTTCCATTAGATAGGCCGCTTCCGGTCGACCCGCGCCCCGGTATGCGGCTACAGGCATGGTGTTGGTAAATACACAGCGGACACTGTGATAGATATGGGGCGATCGATAAACAGTTCCAACGACTCGGCCACCGCCCATGGTGGGGACAAACGGTCCGACCGCAGAGCAAAAAGCACCCAGATTTGCGACGGTCTCGATCTTGAGCGCAAGCATGATGCCGTCCGTATCAAGCGCTACCGTTGCCGTACTAACGTTGTCCCGTCCATGAGAATCGGCCAAAAACATTTCCGAACGATCCCCACACCACTTCACTGGGCGTTGGAGTTCTCGTGCCGCGTAAAGGCATACAACAGTCTCAGGATGTACTTCGCCCCGTACCCCGAACCCGCCACCCGTATCACCCGAAATAACCCTTATGTCCTCGGGCTCAATGTTGAATATCGAACGCGATAAAACTCCCTGTTGCGCAACTGCACCCTGGCTTGGGTTGTAGAGTGTGAACTTTCCCTCGCTATACGACGCGACCGAAACCCGCGGTTCCAGCGGCGTTGGTACAACACGATTATTAATCACACTGATGCTTACGATATGAGCCGCTCCACCCATCGCGTTCGACACTTCTTCCGCGTCACCGCGCTCAAAATGGACGCAGACGTTATGGCCTAGTTCTTCATGCAATATCGGCGCGGCGTCAGCAACCGAGGACTCAAGCGAAACAACGGGGTGCAATGGTTCAAAATCAACATCGACCAGCTCCACGGCATCACGGGCCGCCTGCCGGGATTCGGCTACGACGGCTACGATTGCCTGACCCACGAACTGGACTTTGTCTTCCGCCAACGTCGGCCGACGCGGGATAAAACAAGGATCACCACGAGCGTCCGTCAGTTGCGCTCGACACGGCAACGCGCCAAGCGAAACGAGCTCGACGCCCGTATAAACCGCAACCACATCTGGCGCCGCACGGGCTGCCTCGAGACGGATCGACTTCAATCGTGCATGCGCGTACGGGGAACGGTAGAACGCCGCATATAATTGGTCTTCGAGGTTTACATCATCAGTAAAAACACCAGCGCCCGTCACAAGGCGCGGGTCTTCAGTGCGACGAACGCTCTGGCCTACGCCAAACTTCACTCGACAATCACTTGATTCCTGAGAACGCCGATAGGCCTCACCTCGACCTCAATCACGTCGCCTTCGTCCATGAACACGGGGGGAGTCCGCGCAGCGCCCACGCCGCCGGGTGTCCCGGTCACGATGACATCCCCTGCAACCAATTCGGTGAATGTGGAGCAATACGCAATGAGTTCCGCAAACCCAAAGACTAGCTGATCTGACTTCGCATTCTGCATCACTTCACCGTTTAAGCGGGTGGTGATCTCCATATCATCTAGATCGCCAACCTCATCCGTAGTCATCATCCAAGGCCCGAACCCACCGGTGCCCGAAAAGTTCTTTCCGGGCGTGAATTGGCTGGTATGACGTTGATAATCACGCACGCTACCATCGTTATAACAGGCAAATCCTGCGACATGGTCAAGCCAGGACTCCTTCGCGATTCGTCGACCGGGTTTACCGACAATCATTGCGATTTCGCCTTCGAAGTCGAGTGCGTGGGACTCTCTGGGCCGCACCATGGCGGCTCCGTGACCGATCTGGGCGGCCGCAAACCGAACAAAAATGGTTGGATTTTCTTCACCCCCCCGTCCCGTTTCTTCTTGGTGATCCTTGTAATTAAGTCCCACACACAGAATCTTGTCGGGCACCGTGATGGTCGGTAGATAGATGATTTCGCTGAGACTATGATCACGGTTCTCGCCGATACTTACAGACAATTCTGGCAGCGCGCCGTCGGCAATCGCTTCTTTCAAGCTATTGAAATCGGACCGGGCTCCAACATCGGTAACCCCATCACCGATCACACAGCCAAATGTTTCGCGACCGTTTGCTACGTAGGTCAACCACTTCACAACAGGTTCTTAGTTATCAAAAACGATGACACTACGTGCAACTTCGCCGGTCTCGAGAGCGAGAAGTGCATCGGTTACGTCTTCCAGTTTGATACGGCTAGATACCATGTCGTCCAGGTGTAAACGACCTTGCAGATAAAAGTCGACAAACCGCGGCATATCCACGCGGAAACGGTTGGAGCCCATCATAGACCCCTGAATGGTCTTTTCTTGCAGAAATTCAACACCGTGTAGGGTCACCATATCGCCAGGTGGAATCATGCCTATCACCGTCGCGGTGCCGCCCCGCCGCAACATCTGAAACGCCTGTTCCGCAGTGACTTTGAGACCAATGGCCTCGAACGAATAATGCACACCGCCACCGGTGAGTGCTTGAACCTGCGCTACCGCATCGCCGCCGCTAGCGTCGACCACATCAGTAGCCCCAAACTTCCGCGCGAGTTCGAGTTTGGACGCCACCATGTCAACAGCAATAACGCGGCTGGCACCGGCAAGCGCCGCTCCATTGATGCATGACAAACCAACGCCCCCGCAACCAATCACTGCGACCGTCGCTCCAGGTTCTACCGCCGCCGTGTGAATGACAGCGCCTACACCGGTCGTCACCCCACAACCAATAAGCGCTGCCCGATCGAGCGGCATATCTTCTCGAATCTTAACTACGGCATGCTCGTGGACGAGCATCATCTCCGCGAACGACCCCAAGTTCGCAAACTGGTGGAGGAGATCACCGCCGCAACTCAACCGCGGATCTTCGGCCGGTCCACGTCGAACTTCCGGTTCCTGACAAAGTGACATGTGGCCCGTAAGGCAGTATTCGCAATGTCCGCAAAAGACTGACAAACAGGTGATCACGTGGTCACCCGGTTTCACGTAACTGACATCACTTCCAACTTGGTCGACGATGCCTGCTGATTCGTGACCGAGCACAATCGGCAATTGCCCGGGATACGTCCCGTTGAAGAAGTGCATGTCGGAATGGCAAACACCCGCCGCCGCGGTTCGGATCAGGATCTCGCGAGGGCCGGGTTTCGATACCTCGATCTCCTCAACTTCCATTGGTTTGTTTACTTCTCTGAATACCGCAGCTTTCATGTCATCACCCCTGTCTGATACTTCAATCGAGTGTGCCAGACCGTCCAACCGCCCGCCACATGCGCAGAAATCTATCGGCGTTTCATTGACCCGTCTGTACGCTACCGCGTTAAGCGTCGTTCGACAGAGCCCCTTGCGCTAGCGTCACCGCCGCGTCGAGTGCAGCCGTTGTACCGCGGCTATCCGCGACACCGCGTCCGGCAATGTCAAAAGCGGTGCCGTGGTCGACAGAGGTACGGACAAACGGTATTCCCAATGTCGCCGTCACGCTTTCGTGAAAATTGTGCACTTTAATAGCGATGTGTCCCTGATCGTGGTACATCGCGAGGACGACATCGAATTCGCCTTCGATTGCTCGATTGAACACCGAATCAGCGGGTAACGGTCCGCGAGCATCAATACCACGTTCCTTCGCAGCCTCGACCGCTGGCTCAATCGCATCGATTTCCTCTCGACCCAGCAAGCCACCCTCTCCTCCGTGCGGGTTAAGTGCCGCGACCGCAATCTTGATGCGTTGGAGACCCCAGCGAGTAAGAGTGCGGTGGCAGAGATCAATCTTCTCCAACACATTGTCTCGGGTCACATACTGGCCCGCTTCGATCAACGATTTGTGCGTCGACAAATGGACTACGCGCAGACCCGGCGTCATCAGCATGGTCGCCGTCCCGTCCACGTCGGCTAGTCGAGCCAGAATCTCTTGATGCCCGATGTCACTATAACCGGCGGCATGAATGGCTTCTTTGTTGAGCGGGCACGTCATCATCGCGTCGATCTGTCCAGACAGCGCGTCAGCTGCTGCTGCTTCAACGGATTCAACGGCTATTCGGCCACATACGGGAGAAACTACCCCTAATTCGAAATCCGCGGGCTTATCTATTCCGACGTCGACGAATTTGTAGCGCGCGTTTGGCGACACTCCGGCAATCTTCGCACCTAACTCAAGCGCCCATCGCGTCCCATACACTACGATTTCGCACTTCGTAGACGCATCATCTAGGACGCGAGCGAAGACTTCGGGACCAATGCCAGCAGGGTCGCCAAGCGTGACACCGATGATTGAGTTTCCCTTCATGTGTTCAACATATTACTGTATATATATACAGTAATATGTCCAACACGATCGACGATCTGCGTATGGCGTTCGAACTTTTTGGCGTGTGCACGACATGTCATCGAACCGAACTACTCGATCTCGATATGCTGCACGAACGCTTTGGTCCCGACTGCCCAATCGCCAAAGTCCGCGACCATGTGAGGTGTAATCAATGCGGCACTTTTACCCGTGATATACGAATTGTCTACGTGGGTCGATGTGGCGTAGCTCGCGGATTCCATTATCGATCCTAGCTTAATTAGCCCGTCAGGAGCTCAGTTGCGTCCACTTCCAGTCCAAATCCATCGAGCCCAACGAAGTCCATCTCTCGCCCCGCAAGCACGCGAATGTGCTGGGCACCTAAATCGCGCAAAATTTGGGCCCCCACACCGATCTCTAGCCATTCGTGTCTACGCTCCGTCTCACGGCTCGTGAGCTCGTTCGAGCCATTGGAATCAAGGTGATCCAGCGGAACGCCGACAAAACCACTACGAAGATAAATGAGAATGCCCCCTCCCAATTCACCGATGCGCTGTAGGGAGACATCGAGCAAATTGTTCTCATGCTCACTCTGGGGTCCAAACACATCTTCGATCAGCTTCTCCCGATGAATTCTAACCACCACCCCCTCGCTCGCAACAACGTTGCCGAAGACCAGGGCAAGATGTTCGGCATCTTCGAACTTGGTCCGATAAGCGTAGGCACGCGCCCTACCAATCCGTGTATTTACGTGAAATTCTCTGCTTCTAACCACCAATTGCTCGCGTCGTTGCCGATACGCAATGAGGTCCGCGATGGAAATCATTTTGAGGGCATGTTCCGCCGCGAACTCAACGAGATCGGGTAACCGTTTAACGGACCCGTCGTCATTTACAATCTCCGCAAGCAATCCCACAGGCCCGCACCCGGCCGCTTCCGACAGATCGATCGCCGCTTCCGTGTGTCCCGATCGAACCATCACCCCCCCCGTTCTTCCAACGAGCGGGAAAATATGACCAGGACGAACGAAATCCTCGCCTTGCGTGTTGTTACTTGAAAGCGCTGTTACGGTGTTTGCACGCTCTTCGGCAGAAATACCGGTGGTTAGCCCTTTACGGTAGTCAATGCTCACCGTGAATGCAGTCGACAGTGGTGCGTCGTTGCGGGCAACCATTGGCTCCAAATGAAGCCGCTTGGCATGTTCTTCGTTAATCGGAGTACACAAAATGCCACTGGTATGGCGAATCATAAACGCGACTTTGTCCGTGGTTGCTTTTGACCCGGCCATGATCAAATCGCCTTCGTTCTCTCGATCGTCGTCATCGACGACGACCACGAGTTCGCCCGCTGCAATCGCAGATATTGCGTCTTCTACCCGGTCGAATGTCGTAGCCATGCACTACCCTGACTGCTAAGTTTGCGCGCTTGCAAGAGTATCACGGGGCCCCAGATTACAGTGAAATCCGCACGCTTAGCGCTGCACACAGATTTCATGATCAATACAGTCGACGGCCAGATCTTCGGCGGCTTTCTTGAACACATGGGTCGGTCGATATTCGAGGGCGTCTACGATCCAAATTCCATGCATGCCGACGAAGATGGCATGCGAACTGACGTTCTAGAAGCACTGCACCAACTTGAAATGCCCATCGCGCGCTTAGATCGCTTCGGTCTTGCGCAATTCGTCAATTTGCTCGGGACTGAGATTCAATAAATCGCCATACACGGAGTCGTTGTCCGCACCCACCCCTCTCGGCAGCTTCACCTCGGGCGGTTCTACGTCGTTAAATCGAAGCGCCGAGCTGGGCAGTGTTACGGTCCCGTATTTCGGATGCGAAACTTTAGATAGCGCGCCACGTTCCAAAAGATGCGGATCGTTAACGACATCGTCTAACGATTGGACCGGCGCGCAGATGACATCGTGTGACTGACAAATACGAAAAACGTCTTCCTTTGTCCGCGTCTGGGTCCATTCTTCAACCACTGCGTCGGTGGCGTCCATGTTGGCCGAGCGAGTCGCCATGTCCACGAATCTCGGATCATTTTCTAGATCGTTGCGCTCCATTGCTTCCAACAATCGCTGCCAGTGATTTTCACGGATGCAGATAATGGCCACGTGTCCATCGTTGGTGGCATATACGTTGTACGGCGCGACCGCGCGCGCTTGATGGTGATTGCCTGTCCGGGGCGGATTACCACCCGCCAGGTAATACGCGCCAAGTGCCGAACATAACGTCGGAAACACTGCGTCCTGCATCGCGACATCGAGAATCGCGCCTCGACCGGTATGTTCGCGACGATATAACGCCGTGGTAATCGCTCCGTATAGATGCACCCCACCGAGGATGTCGCAAAGAGCGGGCCCGGACTTCAGCGGCGGTTCGCCCTCGTTGCCGGTGATGGCAATCACGCCGGTCATGGCTTGGACCGTTACGTCCATCGCCAGATAATCCCGATGCGGTCCGCCTTGCCCATAACCCGTTGCGGCCGCGTATATAAGCCCTGGATTCAGCGCCGTCAGCGTTTCGCTGCCGACCTGGTTGCGTTCCATCGTTCCAGGCGCAAAATTCTCGATGAGCACGTCCGCGTGAGCCGCAAGTTCTTTCAATAAGTCGCGTCCACGATCCGATTTTAGGTTCAGTGTGATGGTCTCTTTGTTGCCGTTCAGCATGCAGAAGGGGTAGCTCGAACTCACATCGCTGGAGCGACCGCGCATCCCCTCACCTCCAGGTGCCTCGATCTTAATGACTCGTGCACCCGACATCGCTAACAAATAGCCACAGTAAGGTCCGTTGTATATTTGCCCCATGTCGAGAACCACGACATCCTTTAGCGGTAGGTCAGTCACTTCTTACTTCCTTGCGCGATCATGATCAGCAACCACCTTACCAAAACTCCATCCCCATCCAGCTATACTTCGAATCACTGCGCCCGTAGCTCAACTGGATAGAGCACCAGGCTTCGAACCTGGGGGTTCGGGGTTCGAGTCCCTGCGGGCGCGCCATTTGTTTCTTTGACTTGTCTCGGCAACGAAAAAAGAACCCTTGTACGCTGTATGGTTATACAGCTCATGT